>NZ_CM001773.1:1525058-1825058 GCF_000314895.2 Providencia sneebia DSM 19967
AACCAATTGTACGGAAAGGAAGTGGGGGCTACTCCCGTACTTTAAATTATTTCCCCTACCCTAAATTTTAGTTTTTAGGAAAATTCCACTAATTAAAATTTATGAGTATTTAATTCATCTGTAAAAAAAACAATTATGGAGAGGATTGATAGATATTCCATCGACAACAGCACTATAGAAATAGAACGACCGCCTGCACTTGTGAGCAATACAGCTAATTTGCCGMCAAATGCCCTCCAAGGTGACGAGATATACAAYTGGGAGACTAAGAAGAAAATGTTGTTTAATGGCACTGAGTGGCTAAATTTGTATTGATCTGTACACACAACCTCAAGCAAGCTGAAGAAGATACTAAGAATGTGGAGTTGGAAGAGGAACAGGAGGGCGGTATCTAACCCTCTCTGTCGTACTCATATCCCTGCGGAAACCGCTTGCTCAATTCTCTGTAATAAACTAAACGCTCACGAAAGTACTCGCGCAAGTGTTCGGGTTGTTGTCGTTCAATCTCGACATCGATTACGGGCTTGCCGAGTCTTTCAAGATACGCGACTCCTGAAGCAGCTAAATCGACATTTACTTTGTCTTTTTCTTCTTTTGGTAGTTCTGCGAGATTGTGCATATTTGTTTTCTGTGGGGGATGACATAAAGTGAGTATAGCATGGAGGGGAAATCACTGTGACGGACTGCGCCGAAATTGTGACACAAAAATGAGGGGGGAGGGGGGATAGTTACCCCTCTTTTTCGTTCGAAATGAAGGGGTAACTTATTGATTCATTTAGAGTGAAGTGTGGTATTGTGTTGTATTATTTTTAATCTGATATTTAGATAACAAATTGATATTTAACGATTTATATGTTTTATGTAATTTTAATGTGAGTAAGATTTCAGCCTGCATAAAGTGAACCCTTCCTTTCAATTTGAAAACGGCACCAGATGGCTTTTAAAAAAGCACATTTAGTGTGTCGTGAGAAACGGATTTTGTCTAGAATGATGAGCATTATAACGTGAATTTGCGTTATTATTGAAATTCAGCTTTATTTTCCCTCGTCAGCGCATCAGTTGGCTGGTGGGCACAGTATCACTGAAGAGGTTTTATGTTAGAAATTATTAAAAGTATGGGCTTCGCCTTGTTGATGGTACCAGTCGTTATGTTTTTAATTATGGGGCTGATCTATGGGCTAGGTGCTTTCTTTAACTTGTTATCTAAAGCGCATGTTCCACACCATCATTCTGAGAATAATAAATAATTCTCTCTATTTTTAATAACCAGCTTCTCATTAGGAAGCTGGTTATTACATTGGATTTTATTCCTATATTATTTGTTGTCTTTTCTCTTCTATTTACGTCAAATTGATTATTTTTTTCAATAATTGCCCCATTTTTCACTACTTCGAGTTTTTATCTTGGTCATAGGCTTTAAGTTATCGCTGTATCCTGCTATATATAGCGTAGGAATTAATACAATGGTGAATTGAAATGAAAAAAAGTTTGATCAAATTACTCGCGGGTGCCACGATTACACTTTCTATGGCAAGTCATACTTTTGCAGCTGAAAAAATTACTGTTTTTGCAGCCGCTTCTCTGACTAATGCTATGAATGATATTTCAGCGCAATATAAAAAAGAGAAAAATGTTGAAGTCGTCTCTTCTTATGCTTCTTCATCAACCCTTGCTCGTCAAATCGAACAAGGCGCTCCTGCAAACTTGTTTATTTCTGCTGATCAACAATGGATGGATTATGCTATTGATAAACATCTAATGGTTGAAAATACACGTTATACCTTATTGGGTAATGAACTTGTATTAATCGCACCAAAAGATTCCAAAATTGAAAAAGTAGAAATTAATAAACAAACAGAATGGAAAAAACTGCTTGATGGCGGCCGTTTAGCGGTTGGCGATCCTGATCATGTGCCTGTGGGAATTTATGCGAAAGAAGCCCTAACAACACTTGGTGCATGGGATACTGTTAACCCATTATTAGCGCGTACAAATAACGTCCGTAGTGGTATGGCATTGGTTGAACGTGATGAAGCTCCACTAGGTATTGTTTACGGTTCAGATGCAGTAGCCAGTGATAAAGTTAAAGTAGTTGGTGTTTTCCCTGCTGATACACATAAGCCAGTTGAATATCCAATGGCGATTGTGAAAGACCAAGATAATCAAGCGACTCGTGATTTCTATGAATACCTCAAAACGCCAGCCGCTTCTGAGGTCTTTAAACGTTACGGTTTCGCTCCACGTTAAGAGAGTTAGTGTTGCAGATGTTAAGTGCTTATGAATGGGAAGCGATTTATTTAAGTTTAAAAGTATCAAGTGTGGCAGTTGTTTTAAGTCTACCTCTTGGCATTTTAGTGGCTTGGATATTAGTTCGCTGTCATTTCCCCGGCAAAACACTGCTCGATAGCATTATCCATTTACCACTGGTGTTGCCACCAGTGGTCATTGGTTATTTATTATTGATCAGTATGGGACGCCGAGGATTTATTGGTGAATGGTTATATAACTGGTTTGGTTTTAGCTTTACTTTTAGTTGGCGTGGAGCGGCATTAGCTTCTGCTGTTGTTGCATTTCCATTAATGGTTCGAGCAATACGTTTAGCGCTTGAAGCCGTTGATCGTAAGTTGGAACAAGCCGCAAGAACGTTAGGTGCAACACCATTACGCGTTTTTTTCACAATCACTATTCCGTTATCTCTTCCAGGTATTATTGTTGGGGTTGTGCTTGCGTTTGCGCGCTCATTAGGTGAATTTGGCGCAACAATTACCTTCGTATCAAATATTCCGGGTGAAACTCAAACTATTCCTCTTGCAATGTATACCTTAATTGAAACACCAGGTGCAGAAGTCGATGCTGCCAGATTGTGTATTATTGCGATTGTATTAGCGCTGATCTCGTTATTGATGTCAGAATGGCTAACACGTTGGGGCAAAAAACGACTGGGGATAATCTAATATGTTAGAGCTAGACTTTTCCCAGAAACTTGGTGATTTGCAACTTGAAGTTAAAACCGAGTTACCAACAGAAAGCATTACCGCAGTATTTGGGCTTTCCGGAGCCGGTAAAACATCACTCATCAATGTCATTGGCGGATTGACTAAACCAAATAAGGGGCGAATTGTCCTGAATGGACGTACATTAGTTGATATTGAAAAGGGGATTTGTCTTCCTCCCGAAAAACGGCATATTGGCTATGTATTTCAAGATGCTCGGTTATTTCCTCATTATCGAGTTAAAAGTAATTTGCGTTATGGTATGCCGCCAAAGATGAATAGTCGTTTTGATGAAATTGTTGGCTTATTAGGAATCGAAAAATTACTCGACCGTTTTCCAATTACTTTGTCTGGTGGTGAAAAGCAGCGAGTGGCAATTGGTCGCGCACTATTGACCGCACCTGAAATTTTATTGATGGATGAACCGCTTGCATCATTAGATTTACCGCGTAAACGTGAATTATTGCCTTATCTTGAAAAATTATCTCAAGATGTCAAAATCCCTATCCTTTATGTTAGCCATAGTCTCGATGAAATATTGCGTCTTGCAGATAAAGTTATTGTTATGGCACAAGGTAAAGTAAAAGCATTTGGCCTATTAGAGGACGTTTGGGCGAGTAGTGCATTACGACCGTGGTTGCAACAAGAAACGTTAAGCAGTGTGCTGAGTGTGACATGTCACAGCCATCATCCTGATTATGCAATGACTTCTGTTATTGTTGGCGGACAAAAATTGTGGATACCGCGCATTAATAATCAAGAAGGTGATGAATTACGCTTGCGTATTGATGCCTCGGATGTGTCATTAGCATTAGAAAAACCGCAAATGAGCAGTATTCGAAATATTCTCTCAACGGAAGTCGTTGAGTGGGAAGAAAATGGCGAGCAAGTGGATGTGAAGCTAGATGTTGGCGATCAACATTATTTATGGGCAAGAATTACGCGTTGGGCGAAGGATGAGTTGTCGCTTAGAAAAGGGATGTTGGTTTATGCGCAGGTGAAGAGTATTTCTCTCAGTCGCCAAATTACCCTTCATACTTCTCCCCATAGCGTTGTTGGTCGCGTTCACTCGCGCTAGTCACATACTTATGTATGCTCCTAGCGATTCTTGAACTTACCGCCTAGCTACGGAACGAATTATTTTGGGTAATTATTTATAGCAGGTCATTGTTTATATTAGGTAATTATCGCTGATTTGGATAATTATTGATAAATATATTGGTAAATAGGATGCTTATGTTAAGCATCCTATTTTTGAACTATAGAACGTATTTGTGGATGACTTCAGCGATGCCGGGTTGAGTGTTATCGCGTGTGACTAATTTAGCTTTCTGTTTGATTTCATCAACTGCATTTCCCATAGCAACACCTAAACCAGCTGTCGTTAGCATACTTAAATCATTAAAATTATCACCAAAAGCAACGACATCATTCATTGTCATTCCTTGAGATTCAACCCACTGTTTAAGTCTTTGGCCTTTGCTATTACCTTTACGGCCGACATCCACTTGGTCAACCCATGACCATTCACACTCTAAATTAAAATCATTTTCAATGCCGCTAATGACTTCTTTGAGTTGATCTAAATTTTCTGAGCTAACAGCAAATTTCCAAATCGAATTATAGTTATGCATAACGTCTGCATAATTTTCGACAAACTGGATAGTAGGGCGCTGCGCTTCAGGTAATGTTTCCGCCCAGCTCAATGTCCTTTTAATTCCTTCTGTCGGCGCGTTATATAGCATGGCATCATCAACATACATCAAATGCTGTATATCTGTACCATGAAGCCGATTAATCATCTTTTCAACAGAATCTAATGTCATGGGATTGGACTCTAGAACTTTTTTACCTAAATAGTCATAGAGATAAGTGCCATTACAGCAGATTGCTGGTGTATCAAGATTGAGCGCTTGATAAAAAGGATGGATAGCAACATGGTGACGACCTGTCACAATTAAAACTTTGACACCTTGGCGTCTAGCTTCATTTAGTGCAGCGAGAGATTCAGGAAGGATTTTCTTTTGAGGATCAAGTAGTGTTCCATCAAGATCGAGCGCAATAACGCGGTAAGACATAGGTATGGCTCCACATGATTTTTCAATATATACACGTTTATTTCAAACCGCAGCATGTCCGAACATATTCACTTGAATAGAAATTGTTCCTTGTGACTGACTCTTGGGGCTGTCCAGCTGCAATTTAAACAATTTAGTATATAGGCTAAGTAATAATCGATAATCATAGCGGATATTAGTGACTAACTAAATCAATTTTCCCTTAAAAACGTTGATTTATAGCATTTTTTGATTTATTTCGCTGTTTTTCTCATTATTTTCATGCGCTGTCCTCTGTGAGATTAGTGTATCTTGCAATAACTTGGCATAATGAAAAATGTCTATTTTATCGTGAGTGAAGGAGTAAGAATGAATCAGGTTATTTATGTCGCAAGCCCAGAAAGCCATCAAATCCATGTTTGGTCAATGAATGATGTTGGTGAGCTTACTCTCTTGCAAACGGTGACTACACCTGGTGAAGTACAGCCAATGGTTGTGAGTCATGATAAAAAGTATCTTTATATTGGGGTTCGACCTGATTTTCGCGTAGTGACATATCAAATTGAAGAAGATGGTACGTTGAATTTTAAAGCGGAAACCAGTATCCCGGGTACGCCAGTGCATTTGTCACTGGATAATAATGGGAAATACCTGTTTGTTCCTTCTTATCACCAACATAATCTTGCCGTTTTACCAATTGATAATAATGGTATTCCACAAACGGCAATCCAAGTGGTAGAAGGCCTGCGTAACCCACATTCATCTCATGTCGATGTTGATAATCAACAGCTTTGGGTGCCGTGTCTTGGTGAGGATCATATCCGTTTATTTGATTTACATGAAGATGGCACATTAACGGAAGCCTCGGCAGATCAAATAAGTTCTGAAAAAGGTGCAGGTCCTCGCCATTTAGCATTACATCCACAAGAAAAAGTGATTTATTGTATCAATGAGCTAGATTCTACGATTAATGTTTATCGCAAATATACACGTTATCGCCAAATTCAGCATATTAATGTTTATCCAGAAGGAAGTGAAAGCCAGCGCTGGGCAGCAGATATTCACATCACGCCTGACGGGCGCCATCTTTATGCAAGTGAACGCTCAGACAGTTATATTAGCCATTTTTTAATTTCAGAAGAAAGTGGTGAATTGACATTAGCTGCAACTTATCCGACAGAAAAACAACCTCGCGGTTTTAATATTGATGCAACGGGGCGTTTTTTAATTTCAAGTGGACAAAAATCAGATAGTATTTCTGTTTCGAAAATAGATTCAATTACAGGCGAATTAACTGAATTAGCACGTTACCCTGTGGGCAAAGGCCCTATGTGGGTCACGATATTAGCACGCTAATATCTTGTAAGTCATAGCCTCTTTATCAAAATAAGAGGCTATGATATTTTTATTGAGTAGTATCATAATATAAATATTTTTATAAATTATTATCATGGTTTTAAATATTCTTTAATATTGTTTGGTTAACAATCCCATTGTTGAAAAATAAAACAATATGCAAATGGTTTTATATTCGACACTATTAATGTTATTTAATTGTCTTTATCAATTTACTTTTTTTAWTTTTGCTATTAATTAAAATAATGTTGATGATATTTATTGAATTAATGTTAATTGTTATTTTTAATTAATTTATATTTCAAGTGGTAATGTTTGCTATTAATTTTTTAAATGAAATAGAGATATTTCATTATTATTAATCTGATATTAAGTATGATGAAATACTGCAATTAATTAATAATACTCTTATTTTTAAGTCTGTTTTTGAGTGTCAATATTGGAGCTATTAGAGTGAGAAATAATCATTCTGTTTACATGGTTATTCAAGCATAAATATTTACCTTAACGTTTTCTCATTATAAACAAAATTTAAAAATACCAAAAAAGAACGTATTAAATATTTTTTAATAATCACAGTCAGATATTTATATTAATATGTTACTTATTTGGTTTTATAGATTGCATGAATGCATCATTGGATTTGATGGATAAAATATTAAATATAAATCAATTAATAGTTTTTTTAATAATTAATATCTTGTATAATTTAGCAATACTTTTAGAGTATATTCTTTATCCCTTAATCAATCGAGGGTATCAACATGGATATTCATTATTTCATTGGAATTAAAATAAAGTCACGCCGAAAAGAATTGGGTTTTTCAGGTTCTGATTTGGCTAAGAAATTAAATATAAGTCAACAGCAGGTATCTCGCTATGAGAATGGTGTTAATAAAATACCTTTAAATCACTTAGTTAAAATAGCGATTATATTAAAGTGTCCGATAGACTGGTTCTTCGAAGGATGTATTCTTGATGAAGATTATTTTATTGAGGATAATATAATTAAAGAAAAAAATATTGATTTAAAATATACGGCAGAAAGTGTGATTATTCCTGATGAAAATATTATTTAATACGCCAAGAGTTTAATTGTTGAAATTATATTTATTATTATGCTTTATAATAATAAATGTATTGATTGATTTTTATGGTGCATAATAAAAAAATAACATAGACAATGATTGCTATGTTATTTTTTATTTACAACTCTATTTTTTAATTATAATTTATTTCATACGTAGCATAGCTAGCCATTAACCCAGTTGTAACTTCACTTGTCTTTTGAGCGACATACCCAATGTAATATTGGAAAATAACATCATTATTATCTGATGTTATAGGAATAACTTTTAATTGATTTGGACCAGCAGGAATGATTTTATTATTTGCATCCAAAATAGACTTATCATTAATGGCTAAAGCAAAATTAATATTTTTTGCTCCATCAGCTAACATATTTTTTAGGAGTCCGGTTGTTTCAAAATTAGTTTTAGTGACAAGGTAGCCATCGGACCAACCAACACTAATATTATTTAAGTTTCCATCGACTCTATTACCTTTATAAGTAATAGATTGACATTGAGAAAGCTTAATAGTGAACATTTGTGATTTTAAATAGGCTCCACCTTCACTATTATGAATCTCAAATAACGAAATAGGGGCAAGATAAATACTTGCATCACTCCCCTGATCATTGACTGAGATTGCACAAGAAACATCGACAACTTTTCCAGAAAAATTTATCTTACCTTCATCATAATTAGTTTTAAATGCAGGTGCAGCATATGCATAACCTACTAATGAAAAGAATATAACTATAATCCAGTTTTTCATTGAATAATTCCTATTAATCATAGGTTATATTGAATTGCATTTTAGCCTGTACTTCACCAGCAGAAACTTTATCGCCATATTGATAGTAGCGGGCAATATAATTCATATTAATATTTTTATCGTTTGTAGTTGTAAGTTCACCAACTTTATATTCTTTATTTAAAGATAATATTTTTTTCTGAGCGGTAAGAATTTGAACACCAATACCTTGCGCAGCGGATGATTTTGCAATATTCGCTAAAACCCCATCTTGTGGATTTGTATTAGAAGCCAAATCTCCATAAAAAGTCATATTCACAGACACTGCATCTGGAGAAATACTAATTCCACCATTACATAATAAATTGATTGGGAACTGTTTTTCACCAGCTGTAGTTCCTTTACCTGTAAATTCGGTACGTCTAACCGTATCTAAATGAACGTCTTGATTTTGGCCTGAGGTAATTTTGCAAGATGGCGAAACGATGGTAATGGCATTTGCTGTTAATTTGATAATTAAAGCGGGTATTCCACCAGAATTAACTTGATAGCCATAACGTGTATATTCCCCTGCATTGATCGTTCCTGAACCTGTATTTTCTGCTATTTTAATGACTTGCAAAGTAAATAATGAATCAGCTAGGCTCACGTCAGGGCGAGAGAGTGAACTTCCTCCTATTTTATAGGTATCAGGATAAATCATACCAATATTGCCACTACCTTTTGGTTTTCTTTCAAAGCGTAATCCAATACCAGGTACATTGGTGCTAAAGACTTTATTAGCATATTCAACCATTCCCGTTGCAGTAATGATCGCATCCATCGGGGTGCCGCCTGTACATCTTGCATATACTGGAGTATTAGACGGCATAGGATAATCTTGTTCTTTAATAATACTGCCGATGGGTAAATCAGGAGAAACTATTACTCTCCCCATTTCCATATTAATTACGACAGGATTTTTATTAATATTTCTGCAATCAGCATAAGCTGAAATACTTGAAAGAACAGCGACCAGAGTTATTCCACCACGCAAAATTATATTTATCGACATAGACTATCCTTACTGGTTTCTGCTTCCAGAGAAAATACACATTGGCCATTATCCCATTTCACATAAGCTTCTTTGGCTTCTTCATTACTGATAAATACTGTGCCGCCTTGTCCAACAACACCAATTGACTCACCCTTTGAGTTAGTTACTTCAGCACCAAATGGCATTGGTTTTTTATCAAGACGTACGACATTAAAAGTACGATTATGCTCAACTTTTGTACCAAATTTAACTTTAACGATACTGCCTTCATATGGGACAACTTGGCTTGATGTATTTTCAAAAACGATATCTTCTGGACTTCCTTTAGGGTCAATTTCGATTGTATTGATCCGATATGGCCTTACATAAGGTGCTAATGCATAACCACCTTTATTTACTCGCACGCCGGGAGCACTAATAATCGATGCACCTTCAGCGCCTTCTGCCTCAATGAGAGCCATGGTTGTTGACGTATTTGGCGTAAGAACAACGCCGCCGGCGTGAACAACCATTGAGCCATTAGCACCAACACCAAACTGTCTATATCCTTGACCTTGGCTATAATTCGTATTTGTATTAATAAATGGTGTGCGATAGCCTGTGTTTAAGGCAATACTATGTTCACCGCCAGTTGCCGTTGATGTATTTACTCCATAGGTCCAGTTATTTTCATCATCTAATGAACCGTTAACACCAAGTTGTGTTGAGCCGAATTTTTCATTATTAAACGTTGTATTTGATGATAATGTTGTACTGTAGCTATCCCCGAAATAAAGAGGAATATTTAAATTCAAACTAATACGATCGTCTTTTTTCCCATTAAAATTATTATCGGAATAAAGGCGCATAAAATTAATAGAGTAAGAAACACGTTGATATTGATTGTTATAACTAAATTGATATTGTTTTTCTGTACCGGAGCGTTCCCAATAACTCGATATACGTCCTGTAAAATAAAGGCCACCAAATCCGTCAGGTAAGTTTTGGTTTACGGTATAACTAAAGCCATTTTTTTCTCGCCAATGGTTATTTGCAACATCACGTTTATCATTATCAATCGCATATAATGCATTATTAATATTAAAATAATCTTTTGTTGAATAGCGATATGCCGCTAATGAAATATTAGTATCAGTTTGCGAAATTAATCTATTAAACGTTATTCGATAACTCTGGCCATTATGTGTTTGATGTTTTAATGCTGTTCTCGATTGAGTTATATCTAAGGCAACCGCACCAATTCCAGTATTAATACCTGTTCCCATTAAATAGGCTTGATAATCATCGAAAGCAGTTATACCGCCATAAAGGGAAAATGTGTTATTTAAACCATGTTGAATAGAGCCTTGCACAATATAAGGGCGATGATGTAATCCTTCCGTATCTGATTTACCCGCAGCAATTTGGTAGCGAGTAAAACCAGGACGTAAAAGTTGTGCTAATGATGAATATGGCACGCTAAAACTACTTTCACTGCCATCAGCTTCTTTAACAGTAACATCAAGGTCATTACCATAACCAGAAGGATAAACATCATTTAAAATAAAAGGACCCGGCGATACGGATGTTTGATAAATAATAGCGCCATTTTGACGTACTGTGACTAAGGCATTACTTTGGGCAATACCACGAATTTCAGGTGCATAAGATGTCATTCCATCAGGATACATGCTGTCATCGGTAGCAATTTTGGCACCACGTAATCCTATGCTGTCAAAAAGATCGCCATCAGTATAAAACTGGCCAGCTGTCATTTTTGACTTGATAGCGATAATAGGGCGCTGTAGGTAAGTTTGGTTACTATTCCAACTTGTACTACCTGCTCGTTGCCAGCTTAAATTACCAATATGCTTAAGTAACCAGCCATCAACAGATAAACCTGCATTTAATCCTAGATATGCACTAGCGGAATTTTGTCCATGAGATCCACTCGTATGGCTGTCATAATAGTTCGCCATGTAAGCGACATTAAGTGCTGGAATCCCTTTTTCCCAAAATTGTGGAGCAACATATCCTCGTGATACTCGCTGTTCATATATCTGGGGAACGGTAATATCTAAGCGTAAATTTGAAGAGTGGAATTTATCATTAACGTCTTTAACGTTATTCCATTCTTTTAAAGGCAAACAAGTTGATTCTTGTGTATATAACAGAGAATTTAATTTTTCAGCATTAATTCCAAAATTATTCAACATAGCAGGGGTGTAACATACACCTAAATTGCCGTCTTTTTGCTGTGTAATATTGAGGTCATAGCGACCTTTCCAATTACCATTGGTATAAACATCAACAGAATATTTACCTTCATTAATAGGAACAGTATTAAATCTATCTAAATCAACATTATCTTTGCTGCCTACTAAGAATCCACTGTTAAATTCGTAGGTCGTGCCTTCTATACTCCATGCGTAAAACGAAGGCATCATACATACAGTGACAAAGCAGGTTACAGAGAGTGTATTGCTATATTTATTTATTAACTCTCGCCGTTTCATTTTTCTGTCCTATTTAACAGTTGTTTTAACTGCTATATCTGCCCCATAATCGTTGATATTATTTAAAATAATACTCTCACCAGTTTTAACTGGTTTTTTTAATTTCACTGAAACTTGACTTTTGGGATCTAATATAATCGCTTTATCTGTTAATCCATTTCTTCCATCAGTAGAAATTTTAGTTAGTGTAATAAAAAATGGGGTGGGATTATTTATTATTAAATTATCGCCATTGGCACTAACAATAAGTCCTTGTGGTGCTAATTCACGAGCCCCAAGACCTTCTGGGCGATAAATAAATTTAAACCGAGATCGAATAGCTAACTGTAAAAAGTTTTGATCTTCTTTTCCTGTGTTACGAACAACAGGCGGAATATCTAAAATATTTAACCACCATAAACTTTCTCTATCTTGAGCTAATCCATTTTTATCCATTAATTTAATACGCAGTGTTTGACCACCTTTTGCATCAAGACGAGAAATAGGAGGTGTAATTTGAAATGGTGTTTTAATTTTATCTGGAGTTTCTGCTGCATCTCCGGTATCTAACCAAGCTTGTGCAACGGCAGGGCGATCTGCTGTATTATTTAACTGCACAGTAATTTCTTTTTCATTTCCAGCGTAAATAAAACGTGTACCGTTAACAATAATATTATTCGCAAATGAAGATAAACTGAAAACGAAGCAGAAAAATAAAACAATTGCTTTCATTTGAACCTCTAAATAAAAGCGGCAGTAAACCTACCGCTTAGATAAATATTACTTTTAATACATTTAATATTATTGATAAGTAATTTCGTAAGTTGCGTAGCTTTCTACAACACCTGTTGTAACATCTTCAGGTGTTGAAGTTGCGTAGCCGACGAAATAAGTAAAACGTGAACCTTCAGCAATATCAGTTGGATTAGCTTTAGGCTGTTCTGCATCTAATGGATTAATTTTAGTTTTTAGATCTTCATCATTATTGGTTGCTAATACTAATTGAATATCTTTAGCACCAGTTGAATCAGTATTTGCTAAATAACCAATATTTTTACCGTCAGGTTTAGTTCCAACTAATAGGTTACCACCTGTCCAGGTAACAGCTAATTTAGTCTTATCATCAGTACCTTGGCATTCTGTTACATCAATAACAAAAGATTTTGGTTTTAAATAAGTATTTGCTTCAGCTGCTTTAACTTCTTTGATTGAAACCGGCGCTAAATAAACTTTAGCATCGCTACCTTGTCCATCAACGGAAACAGTACAAGAAACATCTGTAACTTTACCGTAGAAATTAACTTGGCCACCACCCGCATTTTCTGTTGCAGCATAAGCAGATGATGAAGCAATAATTGTAGTTGCAATCGCAGTCAATAATACTTTTTTCATTGTCATTTCCTAATATGAGTTTCTTATTATTACATCTAAAGATTAAATATGATTAATTTATATATTTTAATTCACAACTAATCGAAATTAGTTTAATTAAAAATATAATTTCACCTATATGAATCCAATCTAGAATTAATAATCCTAACGTGGTTTATATGATTTCGAAGAGAGAATACAGAAAAATATAAATGATATTAAATCGTTTTTACCATTAACTTAACTTAAATTTGATAGTTATAATCTATCAAACTGTCATTGCCAATCAAAAAATCCTATTAAAAGTATTGTCTGAATTACTCGTATTAGGTGATTTTATTAAATTGATAATTTAATTTTAAATTTAATATTTTTAATTAATTCTAAAAATTAATCATTTCATGGGTTTTTATAAAATCAAAAAAACAATATATTAGTTCAAATTTTGACTTATACGATGATGTTTTATACAGATAATCTGATTTGTTTTAATTGTGATTATCTTATTATGTTAATTCCACGAAGGGTAATATAAATTATTCTTATGTTAATTTATTGTTATTATATTATTGGGGTTTAATAAATTTGTTACGATATAATGATTATAAATCATAATTGGATGTTTAACTCGAATTTTGAGTTAATTGAGGTTATTTATTTAATATTGTATTATTACTGAAATAATATAAATGGAAAGGTTTATTTTTATTATTTATATTTTATAAAATTACTTATTTAAAATAAAAATAATTAGGCTAAATCTTATGAATTGTTAAGTTATTTTTTAATTTAAAATTTTATTCCTTGACTATAATTATCATTTTCTTATTTGGTAAATCTAAATAAAGAACTATTGTTAATAAAAATTATCAATTACTTTTAAAACTATTTATTTCTTTATATATGAATAAATTTGTTTTAATTTTTGTAAGTTAGTAACTAATTGATAATTATGATTAAAAATAATCAACTTAATGTTTAGTAAGAATGTAAATGTATCATTAAGAATATTCTTAAATTAGTATAAAAATCTAAAAAAGATTGTTATTTATACGATAAATCCATATGGGACCCTCTTTTATCGATGTTTTTAATTTTGAAGTAACCCTGCTAGCCTAAGAATAAGGTGTTTTTTTGTTCAATAAATAGCTTGTCTTCAATTGAAACAAATTATTGTTCTCTTTATAGTATTCATTATCAATTTTATGGATTTATTGTGATCATCAATTATTGATGTGTTTAAATTAGCAAAATAAACTTAAGGCAATAAGAAAGGTTAGTTCAGAGAATGCTTATAATTAATCGCCTTGAATATTTTGCTTAGGTGACGGCATATTCATTTGTTTGGTTTATAATAAGGTGGCAGATTAATGGAAACCTCTGTTGATCGAATAAGTACTGAAAAAAGGTGAAGGTCCACGTTATTTGGTATTAGCTGCAACTTATCCGATAGAAAAGCAATCTTGTGGTTTGGATATTGATGTGGTGGATTTCTCTGTGGTCATAGCTTCTGTTATAAAAATAAAAGAGTATGATCTTTTTTATGAAAGGGTGTTGAATATAAGTAAATATTTTAGCAAATATGATTTAAAAAGATTAGTGTTACTCTGTGTAGTAATGAAATTCATTAACATTTTATTAGGATTTTTTAATCATTACGGGCTTATAACTACTCTGATTCTAATAAAATTTAACTCCATCACAAAAATAAAAAATTTATATTGTAGTCGGATTATTATTACTAGTAAGATTAGAGCCAGAAGGTGTGTTACTGGATCATCTAGGCATAAACCTGAATAACGTAATTTTTTAAGTTGCGTTATTCAGGTTTTTTTATGTTTAAAATATAAGGTGTTAAAAAATGAGATATAAATTAATAGGTTACAGGTCTGATTGATACGTTTAAATTCTAATATATATTATTTAATTATAATTTTTCATGGGGAAATTTAATTATTACGTGTTAGTAATATTAAATTAAGTCATGAGGGATTATTATTTTATAAAATGAGTAACTGATAGGTTTTATTACCTAATTAGCTTTCTCGTTTTTTAAAAGTGAAGAATCTGTTGATTTAAAAGCGGGTTTAAATTTTATTATATGGTTATTTGATGAGCTTATTAAAAGTTAATTGATTATTCTAATTTAAACATTCGCTAATAACGTGTTTTTACACTATACGAGTTTATCCTAACATTCTATTTTATGTTTGGAGTACTTCTCTCATTCAATTTTCTAAGTGGTGTTATTTAATACGACTTATATAAATTTAAATCATCGTTATCGAAATGGTTATTCTATGAATAAAAACATAATATTATCTATATTGCTATTTTCATTTCCAGCGCTTCCTGCGCTGGCTGAATATAAAGAGTGGAATGGAACAGTACTTGGTTTTGAAGCTGCACCTGTTGGGGTATTCGGTGATATGTTAGGTATTAGACCAATACTCGAAAATAATGGTTTTACATTTCATGCAAACTATTTAGGGCAAGCGGCTTATAATGCAAAAGGGGGATATGATTCGAATAAACATACCGCTTATATCGATCAATTTACTTTTATGTTTAATCAAGATCTTGAGCGGTGGACGGGGATCCCTGATGCCCGTATAGAAGGAAATATTGTTAATCGTAACCATGAAGATAATTTAACATTAAAACGTATTCAAGACCCACGGGTATTTAATACTGACCAAACACAGGAAAGTTATGGTGGTGGGTCAATAACGCGTTTGGGATGGCTAACCTTTGCACGTAGTTTTGATGATAGAAATATCACTTGGCGTGTTGGAATGATGAATAAGGCGCAAGAATTTGACCAAATTATTCCTTGTGATTTTCAACTAGTAACACTATGTGGGGGAAAATCAGGTAATGCAATGACATGGAATAATTGGAATATTCATACGTGGGGAACAACATTAAGCTATAAATTAACGCCAGAAGTCACAATTAAAACAGCGATTATGGAACAAAATTCAGCAGCAGCAGATAGAAATCATGCTTGGAGCTGGTCAACAAAAGGAAGTAAAGGTGTTTTATTACCTTTAGAAATTGAAACACGAACTTTTGTGAATAATTTACCCGGTGCTTATAACCTTGGCGTGTTATATACCAATGCAAAACAGTATGACCTTTATAAAGATAAATCGTATAACCATACTTGGTTTATGTATGCAGGGATGAATCAACAATTAACACAGCACGAAGATGACCCTAATCGCGGATTGAGTCTTTCGATGAGTGGTAGCTATCATGATGAACGCAGTAACTACATGAATTATGTGACTTCTGCTTCATTGCGTTATCGGGGGATGTTTGATGCTCGGCCTGAAGATTGGGTTGGCTTTGGTATTTCTTACGTGGATTTGAGCAGTCATTATGCGAAAAGCCAGCAAATGCAAAATGCACAATTAAATTTAACTGATTACAATGATCCGTTATATCATCCGATAGCATCAAGTGCTTTTAATGCTGAACTTTATTACCGCTTTAAATTGGCTTCTTGGTTTGAACTTCAACCAGATTTACAATATTGGCATCAGCCTGGAGGCGTAGAACAAACCTCTGATGCTTGGGTATTAGGCTTAAAAAGTGTCGTCACTTTTTAATTGAAATTAAGTGATTACCTATTAATTTGCATGATGATAAAGATGTAACATCATGCAAATTTACCCATTGTATTTAGGGTTGATCCGTGATCACTTTTATTATTGCATTGGTGATTTTGCTTAATTGTTGTTTACTCATAATATAAGGTGGCATCACATAAATAAGTCGACCAAAAGGGCGTACCCAAACCCCTAAGCTAACAAATTTCTTTTGTAATTCTGCCGTATTAACAGGTTTATGCATTTCAACAACGCCAATGGCACCTAAAACCCGCACATCTTTTACACTGTAATGAGAGGTGAGTGGAGTCAGCTCTTCATTAAGTTGCTTCTCAATATGACTTACAGCTTGTTGCCATTTGTTTTCGCGTAATAATGTCAAATTTGCATCGGCAACTGCGCAAGCTAGCGGATTCCCCATAAATGTTGGCCCATGCATAAAGCATCCAGCATCACCATTACTGATCGTTTCAGCAACATGGCGAGTGGTGAGTGTTGCTGATAGTGTCATATATCCTCCAGTAAGTGCTTTGCCTAAACACATAATATCCGGTGATATATCTGCATGCTTGCAAGCAAATAGTTTACCTGTTCGGCCAAAACCCGTCGCGATTTCATCTGCAATGAATAAAATGCCATAATGCTCACAGAGCGTTTTTACACCGTTAAGATAATTTGGATGATAAAAACGCATTCCTCCTGCCCCTTGGACGATAGGTTCAAGAATAATAGCAGCTATTTCCCTATGACTTTCTGCTAATTTATCTCTAATTTCGGTTAAGTTATCATCATGCCATTCATCATAAAAGCCACAGGTTGGCGCATTGATGAAAATATGCGCAGGAAGATAACCTTTATAAAGGCTATGCATTGAATTATCGGGATCACAAACAGACATAGCACCAAAGGTATCACCATGATAGCCATGACGAAGCGTTAAAATACGATGGCGTTTCTCACCTTTTGCTTGCCAATATTGCAATGCCATTTTTAAGGCGACTTCAACGGCGACTGAGCCTGAATCAGCTAAAAAAATACATTCTAGCGGTTCTGGTGTTATATCAATGAGTTGTCGACATAAACTAACCGCTGCTGGATGTGTGATCCCACCGAACATAACATGAGACATTTTGTGTAATTGTTCTGTAACAGCTTGGTTTAGTACTGGATGATTGTATCCATGAATAGCTGCCCACCAAGAAGACATCCCATCAATTAATTTTTTACCATCCGCCATAATAAGTTCCACACCTTTCGCTTCAACTATTGGATAAGCGGGGATAGGTTGGCTCATGGAAGTATAAGGGTGCCAAATATGTTTAGCATCAAAAGTGATATCAGAATGATTCATTTAATCTAACGTCAACCTAATTACTGTTAATTTAGTTGACATGATAACCGCAATATTTAAACTGGCAACTCATTTTTTAGATGGAGATCTGCCGTGAGTGAACTGAAAAAGTGGTCAACAAAGCAAGCTAATGAATTGTTTGCAATGCCTTTCTTTGAGCTTTTATTTCAAGCTCAGCAAATTCATCGTCAACATTTTGACCCTCAGCAAGTTCAGGTCAGTACCTTGTTATCTATTAAAACAGGGGCTTGCCCAGAAGATTGTAAATATTGTGCGCAGAGTGCGCGTTACAAAACTGGATTAGAAACAGAACGTCTGATGGAAGTTCAACAAGTTTTGGAATCTGCGAAAAAAGCTAAGATGGCAGGTTCTACACGCTTTTGTATGGGAGCTGCTTGGCGTAATCCTCATGAACGCGATATGCCTTATTTGGAAATGATGGTGAAAGAGGTTAAGTCACTTGGAATGGAAACCTGCATGACATTAGGCATGATTGATAACACTCAAGCGCAGCGACTTGCAGAAGCAGGTCTTGATTATTACAACCATAATCTGGATACATCACCTGAATTTTACGGCAGTATCATCACAACTCGAACCTACCAAGACAGGTTAAATACATTAGAAAATGTGCGAGATGCTGGCATTAAGGTTTGTTCTGGTGGGATCTTAGGACTTGGTGAAAATGTCAGTGACCGAGCTGCATTATTAGTTCAGTTAGCAAATTTACCGAAACCACCGGAAAGTGTGCCTATCAATATGTTAATGAAAGTTGAAGGAACACCAATGGCGGAAAATGAAGATGTTGATCCATTTGACTTTATTCGCACCATTGCTGTCGCACGCATTATGATGCCAACTTCTTATGTTCGGCTCTCTGCGGGTCGTGAATATATGAATGAACAAACACAAGCATTGTGCTTTATGGCTGGGGCTAACTCAGTATTTTATGGCTGTAAATTGTTAACAACACCAAATCCAGCAGAGAACAAAGACCTCGCATTGTTTAAAAAACTCAATATTAATCCTGAACGTATTGACGTGACGGAGGGTGACAACCAGCAAGTTGCTCAACTCGCTGAAAAGATCCTCACGACAGATAACCAACAGTTTTATAATGCGGCAGTCTAATGAACTGGCAAACCTTTATTTCATCACAATTACAGCTCCGTAAACAAAATTCGACTTGGCGTCAGCGCACGCGAGTTGATTTAAGTTCAGCGCGTTTTATACAGGTTGCAGGGAAAGATTACCTCAATTTTTCCGGTAATGATTATTTAGGTTTGAGTCAACATCCTAAAATAATTGAAGCTTGGCAAAAGGGCGCAGATAAATATGGTGTTGGTAGCGGTGGCTCCGGCCATGTTACCGGTTTTACCCAAGCTCATGAAGATTTAGAAAATGCCTTAGCAGATTGGCTTGGTTATCCACGAGCTTTGCTGTTTATTTCTGGTTTTGCAGCTAATCAGGCAATTATTACCGCTTTGATGTCACGAGGTGATCGTATTTTAGCTGATAAACTTTGTCATGCCTCTATTTTAGAAGCATCCATGTTATCAGATGCTGACTTACGCCGCTTTAGCCATAATAATGTTCCATCATTACAAAAATTACTTCTTAATGAGGTTGCAGGGAAAACATTAGTCGTAACAGAAGGTGTTTTTAGCATGGATGGCGATAATGCACCTTTAGATGCTTTGCAGAACACAGCAAAACTGCATAATGCGTGGTTGATGGTAGATGATGCTCACGGCATTGGTGTAATTGGCCGAGAAGGGCGCGGAAGTTGTGATCATTATGGTATTCACCCTGAATTATTGGTGGTCACTTTTGGTAAAGCCTTTGGGGTAAGTGGAGCAGCTGTTTTATGTGATGAACTGACGGCTGATTACTTAATTCAAGCAGCACGCCATTTGATTTATAGCACTTCAATGCCACCCGCTCAGGCTAACGCTTTATCTGCATCATTAACGCAAATACGCCAAGCCAATACAGCAAGAACGCAATTAACTCACAATATCAATTATTTTAGGCAAAACATTAATCAGGGTGATGGATTGAAACTGGCTTCGTCAAATACAGCCATTCAGCCATTAATCGTTGGTGATAATGCAAAAAGCCTCCAACTTTCCCATTTTTTACGTCAACAAGGCGTTTGGGTACAAGCTATTCGTCCACCAACTGTTCCGCCAAATAGTGCTCGGTTACGGATCACGTTAAGTGCTGCTCATCAGCAGCAAGATATCGACAGATTGTTAGAGGCACTTCATGATTTCTCAACGCCGTGATGAAAAACAAAAAATAGCATCTGCATTTGGCCGCGCAGCGAAACATTATGATTCTATTGCTCATTATCAACAAAATAGTGGTCATCAATTACTTGAATTATTGATTTCTGCGCTCGGGCATCTTCGCCAGAAAACGATAGTTGATGCAGGTTGTGGTACAGGTTTTTTTAGCCAACTAATGGGCGATAAACAGGCAAATGTGACTGCTGTTGATTTATCTTCTGGTATGTTGGAAGTGGCTAGAAATAAAGGAAGTGCTGCCCATTATATTTGTGCAGATATGGAATCTTTGCCTTTTAGTGAAATCGCGTTTGATGCAGTTTTCTCTAATTTAGCTATTCAGTGGTGCTCTCATTTACAAACAACACTAAAAGAGTTGTATCGCGTGACTAAACCTGGTGGCGCGATTGTCTTTACAACTTTAGCGGAAGGTTCATTACAAGAGTTATCGCAAGCTTGGCTTACGCTTGATGGATATTCACATGTGAACAAATTCTTGGATTACCAACATATTGAAGCGAGTTGTCAACCATGGCGTCATCGTCTTACCTTACAAACAGATAAACTTTATTTTGATGATTTAGCGCATTTATTACACTCTTTAAAAGGGATTGGCGCGACACATTTAACGGCTGGTCGAAAACCCGGTTTAATGACGAGAAAAAGACTGGAACAGTTGGCGAGTGCTTATCCTACCGTGAATGAAAAATATGCATTAACCTACCAAACTGTATTTGGAGTTATCTTTCGTGACTAAAACCTATTTTGTGACAGGAACTGACACTGAGGTTGGTAAAACGGTGGCAAGTTGCGCGTTATTGCAAGCCGCTAATCAATCTGGATTTATCACCGCAGGTTATAAACCTGTTGCTTCGGGAAGTGAGCAAACTCAAGATGGTTTGCGAAACCAGGATGCTTTGTTATTACAAAAAAATAGCACATTATCATTACGTTATGATGAAGTTAATCCTATCGTTTTTGCTGAACCAACATCTCCGCATATTATTAGTGAAAAAATGCAGCAACCCATTGAGTTTTCTGTAATGAATGAAGGCTTGAATCATCTCACATCAAAAGCCCAATGGGTTTTGGTTGAAGGGGCGGGGGGTTGGTACACGCCATTATCGCGCCAAATAAGCTATGCCGATTGGGTCATTCAGCAGCAATTACCTGTCATCATGGTCGTTGGTGTTAAACTCGGCTGCATTAACCATGCTTTATTAACCGCAGAAGCAATTAAAGGATCAGGCCTTCAGCTGGTAGGTTGGATTGCGAATGAAATAGAGCCCGCAGGCTGTTATCAAACAGAATATTTAGCAACACTTTATCAATTAATTTCAGCACCTTGCTTAGGGGTGATCCCGCATCATCATGTTGAATTAAATACCGATTTAGGGCAGTTTATTAATTTATCGCTACTTGAAAAGTCAGCATCTACATTAATCATTAATGATCATGCTGATCATTTTTAGTTCAAATAAGATGATCATTTATATTTATTTTTTGTCAATATAGATCGAATGAAAACGAGTTAATATTATTTTTCACGTAAATTCAGTGTGAAAATTTTTCATAAAAATGTCATTTGCATGCCATAAATAAGGGTAATTCAGTATTATTAGCTTGTCCGAAAACCAAGGGCGTAAAGGGCTTACAGAGTTATCCACTATTTCTGTGGATAACCTTGTGTATTAGATCTAAAAAAGTAATGGAATGCAAGGCGACACGCGGCCTCAGCTTTGTTTGGCGCGATTTCAGACTTTTAAATAATAATCTTTGATTACAACTAGTTAAATAAAATCAAGACGTGCATTGCTATTTTAGATAAAGCATAAAGTGATCATCAGCATAAAATATAGTAATAGTCTCAGGTCAAGTAAAATTTTGGGGATAACCTCATAATGACATCGCTATTA
This sequence comes from Providencia sneebia DSM 19967, assembly GCF_000314895.2. Lineage (GTDB taxonomy): Bacteria > Pseudomonadota > Gammaproteobacteria > Enterobacterales > Enterobacteriaceae > Providencia > Providencia sneebia. Next base: position 1,547,333 of record NZ_CM001773.1, read on the forward strand.
TGCATTATGGATAATATTTAAACTCGGCACTTGAAGCTGGTTTTTTATCCAGTATTATAGTAGAGGGATTATTAAGAGGCGGTAGACATGAGTAAAGAATTTAAGTTGTATTCTGATTTTCAACCCGCAGGGGATCAACCGGAAGCCATTCGTCGGCTTTCTGAAGGGTTAGAAGATGGCCTTGCACATCAAACGTTATTAGGTGTAACAGGCTCAGGTAAAACATTTACTATCGCCAATGTTATTGCGAAAGAAAATCGTCCCACCATGCTGATGGCCCATAACAAAACATTAGCTGCCCAGCTTTATAGTGAGATGAAAGCTTTTTTTCCAGATAATGCCGTGGAATATTTCGTCTCTTATTATGATTACTATCAGCCCGAAGCTTATGTTCCAAGCTCTGACACTTTTATCGAAAAAGATGCCTCTGTGAATGAGCATATTGAGCAGATGCGGTTGTCAGCAACAAAAGCGCTGCTTGAACGGCGGGATGTGATTGTGGTCGCCTCTGTTTCAGCTATTTACGGGTTGGGTGACCCGGATAGTTATTTGAAAATGATGCTGCACTTGACTGATGGCATGATCATTGACCAACGTGCAATTCTACGCCGACTGGCTGACTTACAATATTCGCGTAATGACCAAGCATTTACTCGGGGTACATTTCGGGTCCGCGGTGAAGTGATTGATATTTTCCCCGCGGAATCTGATCAATATGCATTACGCGTTGAACTTTTTGATGAGGAAGTTGAGCGGCTCTCTTTGTTTGACCCCTTAACTGGGCAGATACAACATCGGGTTCCTCGTTTTACTGTTTATCCGAAAACGCACTATGTTACGCCAAGAGAGCGAATTTTAGAGGCGATGGAGGATATTAAAGTTGAGTTAGCAGATAGGCGCAAAGTCCTTCTTGAAAACCATAAGTTACTTGAAGAACAGCGGATCACGCAGCGTACTCAATTTGACCTTGAAATGATGAATGAGCTAGGTTATTGCTCTGGTATTGAAAACTACTCGCGTTATTTATCTGGGCGCGCGCCTGGTGAAGCTCCACCAACATTATTTGATTATTTGCCTGCTGATGGCTTGTTGGTTGTTGATGAATCGCACGTCACTATTCCGCAAATTGGTGCGATGTATAAAGGTGACCGTTCTCGTAAAGAAACACTGGTTGAATATGGTTTTCGTTTACCTTCTGCATTAGATAACCGACCAATGCGTTTTGAAGAGTTTGAAGCATTGGCGCCGCAAACAATTTATGTTTCTGCCACTCCGGGTAAATATGAAATTGAGAAATCAGGTTCAGAGATTATAGAACAAGTTGTTAGGCCAACAGGGTTACTTGATCCAATTATTGAAGTTCGCCCAGTGACAACACAAGTTGATGATCTCCTTTCAGAAATTCGTATTCGAGCACAAAAAAATGAGCGTGTTCTTGTCACGACACTGACAAAACGTATGGCGGAAGATTTAACGGAATACTTAGAAGAGCACGGAGAAAGAGTCCGTTACTTGCACTCAGATATTGATACCGTTGAGCGTGTTGAAATTATTCGCGATTTACGTTTAGGTGAGTTTGATGTTTTGGTCGGAATTAACTTACTTCGTGAAGGTTTAGACATGCCGGAAGTTTCTTTAGTAGCCATTCTTGATGCTGATAAAGAAGGTTTTTTACGTTCTGAACGCTCACTTATTCAGACGATTGGGCGTGCTGCTCGTAACCTAAATGGTAAAGCTATTTTATATGGTGACAGAATCACCAATTCGATGGAAAAAGCAATTCTTGAAACAGAGCGCCGCCGAGCTAAACAAATTGCATTTAATGAGGAGCATGGCATCATTCCGCAAGGGCTGAATAAGAAAGTCGGCGATATTCTACAAATTGGTCAGAAAGTGGGTGGAAAAGGTAAAGGGAATAATAAAGGCCATAGCAAAGAAACGTCGAAAGCTGCACTGAGTGAAGATATTCAGCTGATGTCGACAAAAGAGCTGGAGCAACGAATTTCTCATTTGGAAACACAAATGTATAAACATGCTCAAGATTTGGAATTTGAAGCTGCGGCAAATATTCGGGATGAACTTCAGGAACTTAGAGAGCGCTTTATTGCTAACTCATAGCAAAGCTTAACAAGATAAGTTAGTTTGCCAATTTAAAAAGTTATACTCATTATTTTTCAATATATTATATGAATACTAAATTGAATAATTTTGAGTATAACTTTGGCGCTTATTGTGACTGAGTTTTAAGGCTTACAACAAACGAACTGTCTCTTCAATGGCTTGCAATAATAGTTGTCGATCATGGCGATACGGTATGTCATCAGCTTCCAAAACCCGTTGAGTGACTAATCGGTCATGAATAATTGCAGTAACATTTGTTCTTGGTCCAACAATAACAGCATTAATTTTTTTACAGCCGATATGCTGTTCCATCATGATCAGTTTTTCTGGTAAATTCAGATTGGCAGCAGGCGAGCCAACTTCTTTACCGAGATTGCCGATATAAATCATTGGCGCTTTACATTCACGTAAAGCATTGGTTATTTCATCTAATAATAATAAAGGCATTAAACTGGTAAAAAAGCTGCCGGGTCCAATTAAAATTAAATTAGATTGATGGATAGCAGTTATGGCTTCTGCTGTAGCTTTCACTTTCGGATATAGATGCAACTCTTTTGGTAACTCTTTTAGGGCATCAACATTGACCTCGCCATAAACTTCATTTCCCATATCATCAATTGCCATAAGGTCAACCGGAGATTCCGACATGGGGATCAACTGTGCATCTACTTTCAACATATTGCGAATTAAATTAATCGCTTCAAGTGGGCGAACACTGAGATGATCTAATGATTTAAGCATTAAATTCCCTAAGTTATGCCCAGATAGCTCACCATTTCCGCTAAAGCGGTATTCAAACATTGCCGAGGCGATAGACGGCTCGGTTATGAGTTGATTTAAGCAGTTGCGCATATCTCCCCATGCTATCCCACCTTCAGAACGACGAATACGCCCAGTAGAACCGCCATTGTCTGTTGTGGTGACAATTCCGGTTAACCGAGAACCTAAAGACGAAAGTGATGACATCACGCGACCCAGACCATGTCCTCCGCCAAGAGCGACAACCTGCCCAAAATCATTCAGACGACTATTTGGCATAGTGTTCCTATATTTGTAATTTTTAGCGCCGTGATTATTATACATAAAAAAAATTTTTAAGTGACATGGCATATCTAGCTGATTCGGCATCAATCAGTGAGCCGAGTCAATTAATGATTCAATATTTCCAGCTTATTGAATTTCGAGTATCTATTTTATGAGTGAGCTAAAAATAGACGCTTATATAATGCTCAATCAATAGTGATGCCATTTTTATAAGCAACAATATCAGCCATGATAGCTAAAGCGATTTCAGGCGGTGTTTTACTGCCAATCGGAATACCAATTGGTGCATGGATCCGCTCCCACTCTTCAAGTGACATACCAACGGTTTCCACAAGGCGTTCACGACGTCGGCTGCTTGTTCTTTTTGAACCCATTGCACCAATATAAAATGCAGGTGTATTAACAGCCTCCATCAGCGTAAGATCATCAATGCGTGGATCATGGGTGAGCGAAACAATAGCAGTATTTACTGTACAATTTTGTTCTTCTAAATAGCGGGCAGGAAATAGCGGTATCAGCTGAACTTGCGGTGGAATTTGTCCTGTAAAGCGTGCCAATTCATCTTCTCTATGTTCACAAATAATGACTTCAAAACCTAAAGTGAGTGCAAAGTTAGCACAATAAACACCAACATTTGAAATTCCTGCAATGATAAGGCGTGGTGGCGCTGCAATATAAAGTTGGATCATGTTTTCTTGGCGTTCATATTGTACAAACGATTTATTTTGGTTTTCAGGAACCTGGCTAATTTCGCCATTAAACGGTAATGTGACTTGTTTAATCACTGCCGTATAGCCCAATAATGCGGCTTCAATAGCGAGAAGATAATTAAGCGAACGTTGCTCATAAGGCAAATACTCAATTAAAACATCTAAGCTGCCGTCACACGGTAAATTGACCCTAGCTTCTAAGCCGCCTTGGCCATAACGAATAACTTGACTGTCATTAAGATAATGGCCTTCTTTTATGCGCTGTATAAAATCTTCTTCAATACATCCACCGGAAAGGGAACCAACATATTGCCCGTCACTTTTAGCGACCAAAAGAGAGCCGGGACTGCGTGGTGATGAACCATAAGTACTTAGTACAGTACACAACCAAATAGGTTCTTTTTTGACCCAATTAATGGCTTGAGTAATAACAGCGACATCTTCACGTAGCATTTTTGTTTCCTATTCCACGCTCTAATAGATAATCATCATAAATTGGCGTGAATTTTATTATTTATATTCGTTATTTCCAAAAATTGATCGTTGCTCAATAAGGTACAAGTAACATAAGTTATTTAAAGCGAGATTGTCGGCAATTATAAATAAACTTACTTTAATTTCTGGGCTAAATTAATTTAGAGATAAAGATCATAATTAATTTATTATTACATGCAATACCTATTATCAAATAGGATTAAAGCATCAATATTGCTTCATTTCCTTTAGCTATTAATGCGGTTTTATTTATTATTACATTTTTAATTAATCCAAAAACAATGAGCAATTTTTGATTAGTTAATTTTTGTTTATAATGTTAAGGATAAAGAAAATCATTCTCATTCACTTTATTTTTGTAAATATATCATTATGTATCAATTTGTTATTGAACTCACTATTTTGAAAATATATGACAGGAAATATGAGTGAATACTCAGATTAATATGCCAATATATTTATCATCGAATATCCATTATTAATATAATTTGTTATCATACAAAGGTATTTTTTGTTCAAACAATAAATACCTGTACCTAATTGACTTGTGGTTTGTGAATAAAGAGATATGTGTAGTACTTATCTATTTTAACTATCCTTATTAAGATGAAAATATAATTTCTATTTTATGATTAATTAATATACATATTAGTCCTGATAGCTAAAAACTAGATATTGAAATAATAAAAATGAATAAATAGAAGGCTAAATTTATGAGCAAAAGCAATGTTGGCCTCTCTCGCAGACACTTTTTAAAGTGTGCTGTTGTAGCGGGGATTTCTGTATATTTAGCACCTTTGTATAGCCGTGCTTTTGATGTGTTATTTGAAGAAAAAATTCTTCAATCGCCTGATTGGAACCCTTTAGATAAACGCATCAAATTCCGTATTGATGGTTATGCAAAAGTACAAGGCGAAAAAGTATTTGCACGCGATATTCGAGCAAGAGATATACCACACTGGCCAAAGAAACAAGGTCATGCTTTTTTACTGCGCGTTACCCAAGCAGATAAAATTTATCAAGGTTTTGATCTGAGCCTGCTCAAAGATGGCTTAATGCCTGATCGTATTGTTACAGCAGCGGATTTAGAAAAAGATGGTGTTGAATTTCCAGCGTTTTATGGTAACGACATGTTATTACCGACAGGGAAAACACCAGCTTATTTAGGTCAAGCCGTTGCCTTATTAATTTACCATGATTTCGCAAGATTCAACTTTGCCAAAGAAACCTTAAAATTCAGAGATGATATTTTCCAATATGGTGAATATACAGGGCCATTACAGCGTGATCCTTGGGGAAGTTACCGCGGTGTGCGTATTGGTGGAGAAACACCTTTCTCACCAGATGTCTTTTCAAGCATGAAAGATATGCCAATTTCACCAATTGGCATGAAAAAACACCTTCCAGTCTGGCCAGAGGGTAGAGAAGGCGGTAAATTAGACCAAGAAGGAATGTATTATGCAGATCAACTTGCAAAACAGTTGGCTAATCCGCCTGAAGATTGGCTGGTGATTAAGCGTAACTACTATTCTCAATCCATTGATACATCAGCATTAGAACCTGATAATGCTAACGGCTGGTATGATCCAGAAACAGAATCATTCCACCTTGTGATACCTACGCAATCACCACAAGAAGTCTCGGCATCACTGCCGGGAATGTTGGCAAAATCTAACTTCCCAATTAAGCGTATTTTCTTGCATCCTTGCTTCACCGTAGGTTATGGATCAAAAGATCATAGCCCATTCCCATATTATGGTGCCATGGCGACATTATATGGTGATGGCGTGCCAATTCGCTTAGCAAATGACCGTTATGAACAATTTCAATCCACACTCAAACGCCATGCTTTTGATATGGATTACACGCTGGCGGTTAATAAGAAAACGCATAAAATTGAAGCATTATCAGCAACCTATATTGGTGATGGTGGGGGGCGCTCTAACTTTACCCCTTCAGTTGTGATGGTGGGTGCGACCGGAGCGCAAGGCGTCTATTATATTCCTCGTAGTGATTTATCCGCTGTTGGTATTGCTTCTCGTGCGGTTGATGCGGGTTCCGCACGTGGTTACGGTACATTACAGGCAATGTCTGCAATGGATATGATTATGGATGAAGCGGCTCAATTACTGAAAGCAGACCCTATTGAATTTCGCCGGACAAACCTGATGCAATCTGGTATGAAAAATACCCAAGGCGCTATTCCGGGGGGAGCTATCCGTGCTGATGAAGTGTTGACTCGTTGCTCAGAACACCCAATGTGGGCAGATAGAGCAAAGCGCAAGGCTGAATATGAATCAGCAAATGTTGGTAAGCGTTTTGGTACAGGTATTGCCTGTGTTCAGAAAGATTTCGGCACTGGAGATGAAGCCTCTTTTGCTCGCGTAGAACTGACTCGTGAAGGCAAAATTGCTTTATTCCATAGTGGCGCTGAAATCGGGACAGGAATGTCTACTTCTCAAGCCGTACTTTGTGCAAAATGGTTAGGAAAACCGTCGGAAGAAAACCATTTTTCTGTCATTGACTGGTCAGTTTTACCAATGGTGACAAGTGGCAACCCATTTGCAATGGCTCAAGAAGAGCAAGATAAATTAGCGGAAAATCCACTTTGGACACCGAATTATTGCTCGCCAGCTAGTGCAAGTAACTCCGCTTATTTCTTTAGCCACAGTACCGAAGAAGCCGCTCGCTTAGTTTTTGAATATGGCCTTTGGCCTGCGGCAATGTCTATTTGGCAAGAAGGTATTGGTGGAGGGCAAGCTGCACCATTAGTCGTTCGTCGTGAAGATGCACGCTGGGTTGATGGTGGGTTAACTGCTGATGGATTAGAAGTTTTATCTCTATCACGTCTAGTAACGCGCACTTATGAAATGGGCGGATTAACAGGCGCTGTTTGCCATGTATTCAACCGTTGGCAGTGGGCAGAATCTGATTTCCATATTCAAGGTAAAACTCGTCGTTTACCTGTTGATGGCCTTGCTCTACGTTTTGCAGATAAAGATTATCAAGTATGGGATCGCGAAAAAGCCTATTTCCCAGAGACGCGCCGTTCGAATGCAGGTGTAACTTATTATAGTGCTGTGGCAACTATTGTTGAATTGGCTATTGAAGAAGCAACCGGAAAGGTCGATTTACTTGATCACCATAGTGTTGTTGAATGCGGTAACTTAATTGTTCCTCAACTTGTTTCAGGACAAATTCAGGGTGGGTTAGCCATGGGGATTGGCCATGCGCTACATGAATATTTACCTCTTTATGAAGATGGTCCAGGTAATGGTACATGGAATTTCAACCGTTACCATTTACCTCTTGCAAAAGATGTTGCGGTTTGGAAACAGACCAGCGAAGTATTGCCGGGATTATCTGATACTGATCCACCGAAAGGTGTTGCTGAAGTCGTTATGATCCCTGTGGTTTCGGCCATTGTAAATGCAATTGCAGATGCAACTGGACACCATTTCCAACGCTTACCCGTCCGTTCTGAAGACATTCTTGAGGTATTATCATGAGCCTAAATTTCTTACCACTCACTTTAACAATTAATGGCCAACAGTACGGACCAATGGATGTGCCAGAAGGTTTAATGATGATTGACTTTCTGCATGAATATGTTGATTTAACGGGCTCTCGCTTAGGATGTGGTCAAGGTATTTGCCATGCTTGTGTTGTTATTTTGGATAATCCATCAGGCACGAGCGAAGAAATTCGTACTTGTATTACGGGCGCACATTTTTTCAATAATAAATCAATTCGTACTATTGAAGGGGCTGCAACAAAAGAAAAAGATGGCGAAGTTAAGTTATCACCCGTGCAACAAGCCTTTATTGAACACTTTAGCTTCCAGTGTGGTTATTGCACACCTGGCTTTGTAAATGCTGCCACTATCTTTATTGAAGAGCTGCAACGTCATCCAATTGAAAGAGCGGAACTTGAAGGTGCAATAGAGAAAGCCCTGAATAATCATATTTGCCGTTGTACTGGTTATGTTCGTTATTATGAAGCTGTGCGTGATGTTGCACTTAACACTCCGGGAGCAGTTAAAGGGGGTGAGAAATGATCAAAAAAATTATCTTGTGGCTTATTGTGATCATTGTTGTGGTCTGGGCTGCACTATTTTGGTATGAAAGTCGCAAGCCGGATGGACCTGTCCAAAAAGTCACCGCCTCAGACCAAGAAATTGAGCGCGGGCGTTATCTCACGCTTGCTGGTGATTGTGCTGCTTGTCATACCGCGTCTGATGGAGCACCAATGGCAGGAGGTTATCCTGTCGATACACCTTTTGGTACCATATACAGTAGCAATATAACGCCATCAGCTGATTTTGGGATTGGTCGTTGGACTAAAGATGATTTCTATCGTGCGGTAACAGAAGGGATCTCGCCACCTAGCCGTAATCTTTATCCTGCAATGCCTTATACGTCTTATAAAGGCTTAACTCGCGAAGATTCAGATGCAATTTATAGCTATTTGATGAGTCGTCCTGCGGTTGATGTTGCACCTCCAGCCAATACGTTACCATTTCCCCTAAATCAACGTATGGCAATGATGGGCTGGAACCTACTATTTTTTAGTGATAAACCTTTACCTGATAGCTCACAAGGTAGTTCACCAGATTGGTTAAGAGGTCGTTATTTAGTCAATGTGTTAGAACACTGTGCTGAATGTCATACACCTCGCGGCATGATGGGGCAGATGGATTTGGATAATATTATGAAAGGGGGTTCATTGGGTAAATTTAATGCGCCTGATATTACACCTGACGCGCTGGCAGCAAGAGGATGGACTACTGAGGATTTACATCAGTTCTTTATGACAGGTATTGCACCGCAAGGTTCAGCTTATAGTGACATGCATCCGGTGATTTATCTTAGCTCTCAACACTTGACCTCAGAAGATAATAAAGCCATTGCAACTTATCTGCTGGGGGATAATCCACCTGCGGCAGTACCTGCAAAAGTGGCTACAGGGAATGCACAAGGGCGACAAATTTACCTTGAAACCTGTTCTGGATGTCACGCTTATGATGGCGCAGGTAAACCGCATGTTGCTGTTGCGATGAAAGGCAATTCAACATTGCGTGATACTGATAGCTCGAATTTGATTACTGTTATTTTAGAAGGGCTACCTGAGCAACAATTCCCAAATAATGAGAGCATGCAAAGCATGCCTGGGTTTGCGGGTAAACTTGATGATCAGCAAATTTCGAATTTAGTTAATTTCTTGCGTGTTGAGTGGGGCGGCCAGCCTGCTGATGTAATACCTGAAGAGATAAAAGCACATCGTGATAAGTAAAAAAACTTAATTATCATGGCGACTTAATCCTTAAAAATTAAGTCGCCTTTTTTTGCATGTAATTTAAATAGCTTACTTATTAATCAATATCAATATTTAGCATAGGATCTTTGCATCAGTTTTATCAGAAGATTGGTAATTTTATTGTGGTTTATCAATAGCTATGAGAGTTTAGCTATCTCTTTTTACATATTAAAAAACAGGCTAAGTCGTTGTATAATATATTATATATCGTAATTCAAATTCGCTTTTCCCTTCCATTTGCGCTAAAATCCATTACATAAAATAGGTGATTAAAACAACTTGTTTTATGTAGTGCTATTTTTACTGCACTACTTTCATAAAACTCCTAGCCTTAGCATCTAAGTTCATTATAAATGGATATGATCCTTTGGCCGTGGCCTTAGAGCCACCAGGGTGCGAGATAGAAATGTCTGCATCTCCCGTATTTGGAAAGGTGTCATTATGCAGCAGCTTGTTGATCAATTTGCGCGAAAATTTTACTATCTTCGTCTATCCATTACTGATGTTTGCAACTTTCGTTGCACCTATTGCCTTCCTAATGGTTATAAACCCAGTGGCCGTCATGAATTCCTCTCATTGAGCGAAATTCAGCGTGTGAGCCGCGCTTTTGCTGAATTAGGTACAGAAAAAGTTCGCATTACAGGTGGTGAACCCACAATGCGTAAAGATTTTGTCGATATTATTTCAGCCATCCATGAAAATGATGCAATCAAGAATATTGCTGTAACGACTAATGGCTATCGCATGGCGCGAGATGTGCAATTGTGGAAAGATGCCGGATTAAATGCCATTAACGTGAGTATGGATAGTTTAGATCCTCGTCAATTTGCCGCTATCACTGGTCAGGATAAATTCTTTCAAGTGATGCAAGGCATTGATGCAGCTTTTGAAGCAGGATTTGAAAAAATTAAAGTTAATGCAGTATTAATGAAAAATGTTAATGATATTGCATTGAAATCATTCTTAAATTGGATCAAACATCGACCAATTCAACTGCGCTTTATTGAATTGATGGAAACGGGGGAAGGCAGTGATCTTTTCCATCGTTACCATATTTCTGGTGAAACCATTCGCACACGTTTGATTAATGAAGGCTGGTATCTCGTTGCTCGCTCACGTAGTGATGGGCCTGCACAAGTTTTCCGTCACCCTGATTATCAAGGTGAAATTGGTCTTATCATGCCTTATGAAAAAGATTTTTGCCAAAGTTGTAATCGCCTTAGAGTGTCTTCTTTAGGTAATTTGCATTTATGCTTATTTGGTGAAAACGGCATTCCATTACGTGATTTATTAGCAGACGATAATCAGAACGAAGCGCTTAAATCACGCATTCAAAGTGGCTTGCAATATAAGCGCGAAACCCATTTCTTACATATGGGCGATAGCGGTATTACGCCAAATTTATCCGTTATCGGCGGCTAACCATTTTTTGATTTTTTCAGGAGAGAACATGTCCCAACTGACTCACATTAATGCGTCGGGCGAGGCGCATATGGTTGATGTTTCGACTAAAGCTGAAACAGTACGTGAAGCTCGAGCAGAAGCTTTTGTTACCATGAACCAAGAAACTTTAGCCATGATAATTGACGGTAGCCATCATAAAGGTGATGTTTTCGCAACCGCGCGCATTGCAGGAATTCAAGCAGCAAAAAATACTTGGCAGTTGATCCCGCTTTGCCACCCTTTATTGCTCACCAAAGTTGAAGTGACATTACAAGCCTTACCTGAGCTTAATCAAGTGCGTATTGAGTCCTGCTGCCGTTTAACAGGGAAAACGGGTGTTGAAATGGAAGCATTGACAGCGGCTTCAGTTGCGGCACTGACAATATATGATATGTGTAAAGCTGTTCAGAAAGATATGGTGATTAGCACAGTCCGTTTGTTAGAAAAAACAGGTGGTAAATCAGGGCATTTTAAGGTGGAAGCATGATTACAGTTCTCTTTTTTGCTCAAGTACGCGAGCTTGTTGGAACAGAACGTTTAGAATTATCTGCATCTTTTGCCGATGTTGCCGCATTGCGTCAGGAACTTATTACGCGTGGTGATAGATGGGCGCTAGCATTAGAAGATGGAAAATTATTAGCCGCAGTTAATCAATCTTTTGTACCAATGAATCATCCCTTAACAGCAGGTGATGAAGTTGCTTTTTTCCCACCCGTTACTGGGGGATAAAGATGGAAAATACGCATATTGCAGTACAAACAAATAATTTTGATGTTGGTGAACAATATCAATGGTTAGCACAATGCGACAGTGATGGTGCGGTTGTTACTTTCACCGGAAAAGTGAGAAATCACAACTTAGGGGATAGTGTGGCAGCACTTACCCTTGAACATTACCCGGGAATGACAGAAAAAGCGCTTGAGAATATTATTGAAGAAGCACGTCGTCGCTGGGCGTTACAACGAGTCAGTGTTATTCATCGTGTGGGCACTTTGCAGCCGGGAGATGAAATTGTATTTGTGGGTGTGACGAGTGCTCATCGTGGTGCTGCATTTGAAGCTGCTGAATTTATTATGGATTACTTAAAAACAAAAGCACCCTTTTGGAAAAAAGAGACATTGCCAGATAACGAGCGCTGGGTCGAAGCAAAAGAAAGTGATGAAAAATCAGCTAATCGCTGGTCTTAAGTTGTATACAAATAAGTAATTTCACGTAAAAATTCGCTTAATGAATAGTGTGAAATGATTCTAAATATAAATAATATCCACTTCTGATTTACTATTTGTTGAATGGTAATGTCAATAAATTGTGATAAACTTCGAAAGCATTCACCTGGCTGTAGCATTTTGCTGTGGTCAATTTTGACTTAATGTATGAAGGGTAATTATCATGGATCGATTTGATCAACGTAATACTTCGATTGCTCAAAATTCAACCGGTATCCAGACATTTATGTCGCAGGTGTATGGTTGGATGACTGTCGGTCTATTATTGACCGCATTTGTAGCTTGGTACACGCTAGACCTTTTAATCAGCGGTAAAATTTTCCTTTCCCAAGGTATTGTGATTGGGTTAGTTGTTGTGCAATTTGGTTTAGTTTTAGGTTTATCATTTTTACTGCCAAAAATGAGCGGAATGGTCGCAACGGGCATGTTTATGCTCTATTCCATGCTGACCGGTGTGACACTTTCTGTGATCCTTGCAATGTATACGCAAGAATCCGTAGTGGGTACATTCATTATCACTGCGGTGATGTTCGGTGCTTTAAGCTTCTATGGTTATACAACAAAACGTAGCTTAAGCGGCATGGGTAACTTCCTGTTTATGGCGCTGATTGGTTTGATCGTTGCATCATTAGTCAATATTTGGATGCAAAGTTCAGCAATGTATTGGGTTATCACTTATGCCGGTGTCCTGATTTTCGCAGGCTTAACTGCTTATGATACTCAAAAATTAAAAGAAATGGGTTCACAAATTGATGTAGAAGATAAAGAGAATATGCGTAAATTCGCTATTTTAGGTGCATTGAATTTGTACTTAGACTTTATCAACCTATTCCTGATGTTGCTGCGTATCTTTGGCGATCGCCGCTAATTATTGAGTTTTGGCTTAATATTATTGAAAAACCCTTGTCAGCCTCTGCTGACAAGGGTTTTTTGTATTGATATTCAAAATATTCACGGGGTTATCACGTAGAGTTTAATATTCGATTAGGCTATTTTTCGTTGAAAGAGATAATAAGCAATTGAACTTGTTAGTATGGCAATAATAAATAGCGGCCATAAACTATGCCAAATGACAGAAAAATCAGCATTCTTCAAATAAATTTGTTTCGTTATCTCAGTGAAGTGCCGAATAGGATTAACCCAAGTGATATCTTGTAACCAGACTGGCATATTTTCTACTGGGGAAATATAGCCGGAAAGTAGAACGGCTGGCATCATAAAGACAAATACGCCAATAAAAGCTTGCTGTTGTGTGGTACACATAGCCGAAATTAACAAACCAAACCCGACGAGGGATAATCCGTAAAAAATCATTGTGGCATAAAACAGCAGTAGAGAACCTGCAAAGGGAATTTGGTAACAAAAGATACCAATAGCTAATACCAATGTTGCCTGTGCAGTTGCAATGATAAGGGCTGGAATTGCTTTACCAATAAAAATTTGCCAAGTTGTTAATGGGGAAACAAGTAATTGATCAAGCGTACCTTGTTCGCTTTCTCTTGCAATGGATAAAGACGTGACAATTAAGACACCAATAGTCGTAATCAAGGCAACTAATGATGGGACAATAAACCATTTATAATCTAAATTTGGGTTATACCAATTACGGATAATTAATTCACTATTATTTGGTAATGGATGTCCTGCGGTAAGTTCTTGTTGATATTGTATTGTAATTTGTTCAATGTAATTAGCGGCAATTTGTGCACTATTTGAATTACGACCATCTAGCAATAGCATCATATTTCCTGTGTGATGGTTTTCAATATTGCCACTAAAATTAGGCCCAAAACGAACAATAAGTAAACTTTTACGGTTATCTAAAGTCTCACGAATTTCATGCTCATTTTTAAGTAATAGAACGTGAGAAAAAGCTTCTGCCTTGGCCAGTCGTTGGGTTAATTCAATCGAATGTTTACCATTATCTTGATCAAAAATCGCAATTGTCGTGTTTGTAACTTCTAAGGTTGCAGCAAGTGGAAATAAAATCATCTGAAAGATAACAGGTAAGATTAAAATGATCCGTGTCTGTTTTTCTTGAAGCAGCGTTTGTAGCTCTTTTAAGATCAATGTATATAAACGTGAAAACATATCGGCTCCTTTATTAATCAAGACGACGGCGTGTTTTCCAAGCCGTTAAGCCGATAAACAAAATGGCGGAAGCAATCAGTAATAACAGATCAGTCACCAAGACAAGATAAATATCACCTGCTAGAAAAAGCATCTGTAAGCTACTGACGAAATAGCGGGCAGGGATAAAATAAGTCACTATCTGAATAAATATCGGCATACTGGTTATTTCAAAGATAAAACCAGATAGCATGATTGCAGGTAAAAATGCGGCATTTAATGCTACCATAGCCGCATTAAATTGATTGCGGGTAATGGTTGAAATTAATAATCCCATGCCTAGGGCAGTGGCAAGATATAAGCTTGTGATGACAAATAAAATCAATAATGATCCACGGTAAGGGATTTGCAAAATAAAAGTCGTGACAAGCATACATAGGATCATGACAAAAGTGCCTAATACTTGGTAGGGCAGTAATTTGGATAATAATAATTCTGTTCTAGTGACTTGGGTCGAGAGCAGGGCTTCCATTGTGCCGCGTTCCCATTCCCGCGCGACCACCAATGATGTCAAGATTGCACCAACAACAGTAATAATAATGCTGATGGCACCTGGAATAATAAAGTGTCGGCTTATTGCGGCTTCATTAAACCAATAACGCATATTGAGTTCAATTAATGGCTCGGTTGAATAGCCTTTATTTTCACCTTGTTGTATCAGCCAAGTATGCCAAATTCCTTGAGTATAGCCCTGAATAAAATTAGCTGTATTGGGTTCACTGCCATCAGTAATAACCTGAATAGCCGCATGGCCATCAGCATTTAGAAGTTGTTCTGAAAAGTTCACGGGAATAGTGACAATACCGCGTATTTCACCTGCTTGCATTTTCTCAATTAAATTTTGCCGATTATCACTAACAGTGGCATCAATAAAAGGTGATCCCGTAAAGGTATTCACTAATTCTCGAGCTTGTGGACTTTGTTGATCAAGTAAAATACCCACTCGCAATTGGTTAGAATCGAGATTTATGCCATAGCCGAAAATAAACAGTAGCATCAGTGGAATGACAACAGCAATTAAGGCACTGCTGGGATCGCGCACAATTTGCTTACTCTCTTTTAAGCATAATGCATGAAGCCTGCGCCAAGAAAAATGGGGATCACTCATTGTGCCTCCCTTTGTTTGTCGTAATTGAAGATTAATTCAATAAAGGCATCTTCCATAGATGGGTTAGGGTTTTTATCATTTGCAACTTGGTGTTTGAGTGCATCAGGCGTTCCTGCTGCAATGATTTTACCATGGTAAACTAAACCAATTCGGTCACAGTATTCCGCTTCATCCATAAAGTGAGTGGTCACCATGACGGTAACACCACGATCTACCATTCCATTGATATGTAACCAAAATTCTCGACGAGTGAGCGGGTCAACGCCTGATGTAGGTTCATCTAAAAATAAAATATCGGGTTCATGCATTAAAGAACAGGCGAGGGCGAGGCGCTGCTTAAAGCCCAAAGGTAAGGAGTCGGTAAGTTGATGAATGATTGGTTTGAAATTAAATGCATTAATCATTTCATTAATCTTAGTGGTTTGATGCTGCCCTTTTAAACCGTAAACACCAGAGAAAAATTTGAGATTTTGCCCCACTTTTAAATTGCCATAGAGCGAAAATTTTTGAGCCATATAACCAAGATGTTGGCGTGCTTTATTTGAGCTAGTTTTTAAATCCATCCCAAGCACTAATGCTTGACCTTCTGTTGGTTTCATTAATCCACACATCATTTTAAATGTTGTCGATTTACCTGCACCATTTGGGCCGAGTAAGCCAAAAATTTCCCCACGTTTCACTTGAAAGTTAACCGAATCTGTCGCGACAAAATCACCAAATTTTTTTGTTAAATTTCGCGCTTCAATGACTGTTTCTTCCGGATTTGCGGGAATTTGTGGCATGATGGCTGCTAATTCAGAGCGGTGAGAAGGGCCGCCACCGAGTAAATCAATAAATGCATCTTCAAATCGAGGTTCGGCGGGTATTAATTTGGCATTATTAATTTTTAATTGTTGTAATAATGAATCTTGAGAAGCATTATGTTTTAAAATGAGACGAAGATATTTCCCTTGGATCACGCCATCTGTCGTTTCGGGCAGGATGAGCGCATTTTGTAATACTGAGCGTTTATTTTCAGCGGGTATCTCTAATAAAAAAGAACGACCAACCATTTTTTGTGTTAGAACCTGTGGCTCGCCAGAATAGAGAAGCTTTCCTTGGTTGAGCAATAAAACCTCTTTGCATTGCTGAGCTTCATCAAGGTAGGATGTGCTCCAAAGGATGAGCATACCTTCATCCGCTAAGGTATGAACCATCTGCCACAGTTCTCTGCGGGCTATTGGGTCAACGCCAACACCGGGCTCATCAAGCAGTAATATTTTTGGTTTACCAATTAGTGTACAAGCCAAACCCAGTTTTTGCTTCATTCCACCTGATAGTTTTCCTGCTAATCGGCTAGTAAATTTGGTGAGATCTGTAAAAGATAATAGCTGGTGAAACATCGATTGGCGCTCTTCACCAATCACTGAGCGTAAATCTGCGTATAAATTAAGGTTTTCTTGGACAGTCAGATCTTCATATAAGCCAAACTTTTGGGGCATATAACCCAAGTTTTTATGAACTTGCTCGCTATCTTTGATCGGATCAAGTCCCATAAGGCTAATTGTACCCAAATCGGGCTTCAATAAACCGGCAAGCATTCTCATTAAAGTTGTTTTGCCTGCACCATCAGGGCCGACTAAGCCGGTCACTGATCCGCCATGAATTTCAGTCGTTAAGCTTTCAACTGCTGGAGAATCTAATCCTGAAAATGACTTTTCAACACTTTGTAGTCGAATAAGGTAATCAAGCTGGCTCATTCCTAACTCTTATTGTTCTGGTTGAGTAAATTGAATAGTGACAGGCATACCTTGGCGAAGAAAATCATCAGGATCACTGACAATAATGCGTAAACGGTAAACTAAATCAGTGCGTAGCTCTGGGGTTTGCACACTTTTGGGGGTAAATTCAGCAGTAGGTGAAACAAACCCTATATTGCCATGATAAGGCTTATTTGGTCGGCTATCAGTATAAAGGAGGACTTCTCTACCGGGTATTGCTGCACCTAAATTGGGTTCATTCACATAAGCTCTAACCCAGACTGGGTTGGTTAAAGTGACACCAAAAACAGTGTTACCTGCGGCAATAATAGAGCCGGGTTCTACAGCTCGAGTCAGGATAATACCTTCAGATGGTGCAGTTAGTTGAGTATCTTGGAGATCTAATTCTGCTTGTGCGACAGCCGCTTCTGCTTGTAGCCATTCACCACGCGCGATGGCTATTTCTTCTTGGCGAAAACCACTTTGGTATTGATTTAATTTATCTTGGGCGGCTTTTAAAGATGCTAAGGCTTGATCACGCTGAGTTTTTGCATTTTCTAAATCATTTGCAGAGATGACACGAGATGCTGCAAGGCCTTGTTGGCGTTTATAAAAACTGTCTGCATACTGCCAAGAGGCTTGCTTTTGAGCAACTTCAGATTCAACTTGCGCAATCTCTTGCGTACGATAACCTTTTTCTTTCAATTCAAGTTGGGCTTTGGCACTATCACGGACGCCTTTCGCTTTATTGAGGGCATTGATATAAGGTCCATCATCTAATTGACCTAAAATTTGGCTCGGTTGAACATGTGCACCTTCATCAACATTTAAAGATGCGAGTTTGCCTCCAACCCGAAATCCTAAGTTCACAGTACGTACATCGACGTTACCATAAAGCGTTAATGTTTTTTCTTGCTGTGATTGATATAGGTAATAACCCCCTATCGCGATACCGATTACTATGACAATAAGAAGAATAAAAAGAGAACGACGTTTATTGTGCATAACTAACCTCATTTTAGGTCGATAGATATTGTTTGGGTTATAACCTCATAATTTATAGAGTTAATATTATGTTTCAAGCTATTTTAGTAACGACTTTTTGTCGCATTTACTCATTAATACAAATTCTCTCTATTTTGTACATATAATGAAGTTTGGCGCATACATTGACTCTATTAAACTTAATTATATCATTTTTCACGGTTTTTATTTTGACGTAACCCTGCCAATAAAATATTTGTGTGTTCTATCAGTACTTGGTTGATGATTTTATATTCATCTTCATTAATATGCTTCCAGCCTGTTTGCCTCAATAATGTTTCTCGTGCTATACGGAATGAAAGTGTTTCACCTAAAATTGCGTGGGTGTGAATAAGCGTGGTCAAATTATTTGGATCAGAACCAATGTAAATAGCAATTAAACGGTTTAATTTAGTATAGATAGGGCCAAGTGCTTGTTCATGAATCAGTGTGTAAGCTTCAGTTGGATTTAGTTGTTCCCTTGCAAGTATGCGAGAAAAACTCAGATTCTTTTTTTCTAATTGGAATTGGTTATAACAGACAAGTATTTTATGCAACAACGTCATAGCCTCTTCAGGATCAGGCGAAGATTGCTTGATGTAATCATCTATTTCAATGATTTGCTCATTAAAATAGGTTTTTACTGTATCTGCAATTAATTGAGCAACCGCTAAATACAACCCTTCTTTTGAACCAAAATAATAGGAAATAGCTGCAATATTTTGTCCAGAAACTTGGGCTATTTTCCGTGTTGTTGCGCCGTTTAGCCCTAATTCACCATAGACATCAGCAGCAGCCAGTAGCAATTGTTCTCTGGCATTTTCCCCTCTATGTGTTGATGGTGTGTTTGTTATCATACAAGTTCCTTAACAGTTCATATTGTTTCAACTGATGATGAGTTGTTTGGCTTAACTCATTAACAAWAAAAAAACATATAACAATACTTAACAGTTATATGTACTAAGCTGGGATGTTTTTGCATAAGTTTATATTATAAATATGTGATGTTATACGTCAGAATACTTAAAGTGACATTTTGTATAAGTAAAGTTGAAGTTTGTTGGTGGATTTAAACATTATTATCGCCATTCCAAAGTTAAATACTCAAGATAATAGGCAGTAAACAAATCTCTTTATTCCTGCATGTTGTTTAGGAATAGTAGGGGCATAAAATGTGAGGCAAATAAAAAGCTAAATTTGTCTTTTTGGGGAGTAAAATAGGGAAGAATGACTTGGTATATGTACAACTAAAATTATTTGGGGATAAATTAATATATTTATTAGAATTAAAAAATGTTAGAATTCGTCCAACAGCATGGCAGTTTGCACATTTTTCCCATCATAGATGACCCTTCCCCTTGAACTGCCTCTGAATTTTCAGAGTGGTGAAGCCCGGAGTATTTTAATTTGACTACTTTTTCAGACCTCGCGTTAAACGAGGAAATCATGCGTGCGATTAACGAATTAGGTTATGAAGCACCAACCCCTATTCAGCAACAAGCTATTCCAGCCGTTCTTGCTGGCAATGACTTATTAGCAAGCGCACAAACAGGAACAGGTAAAACCGCCGGTTTTACTTTGCCGATCCTACAAAAATTAATTACCACCCCCCGTGTTGGTAAAGACAGAAAACCAATTAGAGCATTAATTTTAACCCCTACACGTGAATTAGCTGCTCAAGTTGCTGAAAATGTGAAAGAGTATAGCCGTCATTTAAAAATTCGTTCATTTGTTGTATTTGGTGGCGTAAGTATCAATCCGCAAATGATGAAATTACGTGGCGGTGTTGATGTTCTAATTGCAACACCCGGGCGTTTGCTTGATTTAGCACACCAAAATGCAGTTGATTTATCTCAAGTTGAAGTGTTTGTTCTGGATGAAGCTGACCGCATGTTAGACATGGGCTTTATTCATGATATTCGCCGTGTCATTACTAAATTACCAAAAAAACGTCAAAATTTGCTATTTTCGGCGACATTCTCAGATGATATAAAACAACTTGCCAATAAATTGCTTAACAATCCGGTAAGCATTGAAGTTGCTCCTCGTAATTCAGCATCTGAACAAATAACGCAATATGTTCATCTGGTAGATAAAAAGCGCAAAGGTGAGCTGCTCTCACATATGATTGGTCGTGAAAATTGGCAGCAGGTTCTTGTCTTTACGCGAACTAAACATGGGGCAAACCGCCTTGCAGAACAACTCAATAAAGATGGTATTAAATCTGCGGCAATCCATGGTAATAAAAGCCAAGGTGCAAGAACTCGCGCATTAGCTGATTTTAAATCTGGCGATATTCGCGTTTTAGTGGCGACAGATATTGCGGCTCGTGGGCTTGATATTGAGCAATTGCCTTATGTTGTTAACTTTGAGCTGCCTAATATTGCAGAAGATTATGTTCACCGTATTGGGAGAACAGGGCGTGCAGAAGCAACGGGAATGGCAGTTTCTTTAGTGTGTGTTGATGAAATTAAACTATTAAAAGACATCGAAAAATTGCTGAAAAAATCAATTCCATTGATGGCTATTGAAGGTTATGAACCTGATCCCTCTATCAAAGCTGAACCTATTCAAAATGGTTCTCAGCGTAATAATGATAGACGGGGTGGCGAAAAACGCACAACTCGTTTTAATAATGATAAAGGTGCGGCAAAACCACGCAGAGAACGCGCAAATTCTTCAAAAGGTAAACCTTCATCAGAATCTGGTTCACCTTGGAAAAATGCGCAAAAGAAATCTCGTCAGAGTCACGGTGAAGGCTAATGCGTGTTCTGCTTGCTCCCATGGAAGGGGTGCTTGATTCTTTAGTTCGTTCCTTACTGAGTGAGGTCAATAATTATGACCTCTGTATCACTGAGTTTGTACGTGTTGTTGATACGCTACTGCCAACAAAAACATTTTATCGGCTTTGTCCTGAATTGCGTCATGGTAGCAGAACGCCTTCTGGCACATTGGTGAGAGTTCAGTTATTAGGTCAGCATCCTGATTGGCTTGCTGAAAATGCCTACCGAGCAGCAACGCTCGGTTCTTGGGGCGTTGATCTTAATTGTGGCTGTCCTTCTAAAACGGTCAATGGTCATGGTGGTGGAGCAACATTATTAAAGCAGCCCGAATTAATTTATCGGGCAGCAAAAGCAATGCGTGAAGCTGTTCCTAAAGCGCTGCCTGTCTCCGTAAAAGTAAGATTAGGTTGGGATAATAGCCAATTTTGTCATGAAATAGCAGATGCGGTTGAACAAGCGGGGGCAACAGAACTGACTGTGCATGGACGCACTAAAGAAGATGGTTATAAAGCAGAAAAAATAAATTGGCAGGCCATTGGCGATATTCGCCGTCGGCTTTCCATTCCCGTCATTGCTAATGGCGAAATTTGGGATCATGAAAGTGCAAAGCGTTGCTTAGAAATAACGGGATGTGATGCGATTATGATTGGTCGAGGCGCACTCAATACGCCAAATCTCAGTCTTGTTGTGAAAGAAAATCAGCCCCCYATGCCTTGGGAACAGGTTAGCCAATTATTATTGAAATACACTGAGCTAGAAAAGTTAGGCGATACGGGTCATTATCATGCTGCTCGCATTAAGCAATGGCTCGGCTATTTACGTAAAGAATATGAGCAAGCAGATGACCTTTTTACACAAATAAGGTCACTTAAAAATGCGAGTCAAATTGCCGAAGTAGTCGAAAAAATAGTCAAAAAACACTAAATTGATAGTTTTTTAATCAATTGAGCAGGTTGTTATTTGCTAAAATTGATTATTCGACCTTTACTTAAATCATTACTGAATTTTAATAGGGTAGAATAAAAATTAATAGTCTGGCATAAATAGTAGGTTAGTCAGCATTAATTTCTATTTTATTGTTGTGTAATTTTAGATGGGGGTCGGTCATGGGCGTTATTTCTTGGATTATATTTGGTCTTATTGCGGGTATTTTGGCTAAATGGCTTATGCCAGGCAGCTACCAGATCGGATTTGTGATGACAACCGTGTTAGGTATTATTGGTGCTGTCGTTGGTGGATATATTAGTACTTTCTTTGGTAAAGGCAAAGTTGATGGTTTCAACTTTGGTAGCTTTGTTGTCGCGGTGATTGGTGCAATTGTCGTGTTGTTCTTAGCGAGGATCTTCGCTAAGTAATTATTTTTGACATATTCTGAAAAAGCCACTTCAAATTGATTGTTGTAGCTTTTTCTATTTATACGGTTTAACTTTTCTTTTTGGCGTTATCAGGCATAGCAGGGCGCTCAATAGGAAATACGGGAAGGGCATTAAGTAGGCGCTTCCCATAATTTTTAGTGAGTAAACGGTTATCATAAATAATAATTTCACCATAACATTCATGGCTACGAATTAATCGCCCTGATTGCTGTATCAGGTTAAATGAAGCGCTGGGTAGACTTTGCACCTCAAAAGGATATCGTTTTAGGGATTTTAGCCACTCGCCTTCGGTAATAATCACGGGATTTGTTACAGGAGGAAAAGCAATTTTATGAATATGAACTTGAGTAAGGTATTCACCTTTTAAATCTAACCCTTCAGCAAAAGATTGTAAGCCGATTAACGCGCTCGTTTGACCTTTATCTATCCTTTCACAATGTGTTTCGACAAGGCGATAACGCGGTTGATCACCTTGAACTAAAAGTTGTAAACGTAGATCTTTAACGTGTTCAAGAAAACCTTCCATTGCCCGTTGGCTACTGAATAAAATGAGAACACCGCGATGAATACCTCGTGTAAATTCTTGACGAAAATAAGTTGCCATCTCAGCTAAATGTTCAGCCTCATGCGCGATTGTTGGCTCATTTTGCATTTGAGGGATCACTAATTTTCCCTGCTCAACATGATTAAAAGGGGAAGTGAGCGTGACAAAGCGATCATCACTTTTTTCTGATAACCCGCTTAATTCTTGAAAACGAGAATAACTATTAAGTGAACGCAAAGTTGCTGAGGTGACAACAATATGCGGAATATTACGCCATAACAAATGTTGCAATTGTTCACTGACTCGAATGCCTGCGCAGTGCATGAATAAGCGTGATTGATTTTTTTCATAACGGCGGCTAAGCCATTTAGAGATAGGCGCACCAGAAGTTTGATCTAATGCTGCCAAGCGCCATAATTTTGCAAGATTTTCAAAATATCCCATTGCTCGGCTAGTCACTAAAATTGAACGGTGTAAACGAACAATATCTTGTTTTGCAGTTTGTTCGGTTAAATCGCTAAGAATTGCTTCAGCAAGCCCTTTTAATGCATCTGTTAATTTAAATAAATCCTGACAGCAAAGCTGCATGGCTTCAGGAAGCTGGCCTAATGGGAATAAATACTCAGCCTCTTTTGACGTTTCGGGTAACAATGCATTTGTTAATAATGATAAATCACGAAAAGCTTCGCGTAATTTTTCAGCATGTTTTTGTAAACGTTCAGGACCAGCTAGTTTAGGTGGTTTGGCGGGTCGAAATTGCGCTAAATATTGACCAACGTGATGTGTAAAGTTATCAATTTGCGCAGTTAATTGAACTAGCGTAATTTCGCTTTCAACTTCAAGCGAATCTCTTGCCACATCAGGAACATGGTGCCCTTCATCAAGAATAAGGAGTAATTTTTTAGGGTCGGGTAGTACAGATTCACTTTCCATTGCTGCCATAACTAGAGCATGATTGGCAACAACAACATCGGCATCTTCAATTTCACGGCGCGCAATAAAAAATGGGCAACGCTGATAAAACTGGCAATTACGACCTAAGCAATTCATTTTATCTGTGCTTATTTTTCGCCATAAATTGTCACTAAAAGCGCGTTTATGGTGATCCCTTAAACCATCCCAAGCAAAACTATGAAAATCATTGCGTAATTGTTGGCAAATAGCTCTTTCTTCACTGTTTGCGACTTCAGTTTTATCTTCAACCAGTAACATTAAATCGATTTGTTCACCTTCTGCTGCACAAATTGCTTCAAGGTTGCGAGGGCAAACATAGCGGCCGCGACCAAATGCGCCAGTAAATTTTAGATCTGGGATTATTTTGCTCAGTAGTGGCAAATCTTTACTGAAGATCTGATCTTGCAGGGCGACATTCGCCGTGCTAACAACCAGCGTTTTTCCTTCTTCGCGACCAACTGCAATACCGGGAATGAGATAAGATAATGTTTTTCCAACACCTGTTGGTGCTTCGATAACTAAATGGCGACCTTCTTCATCGGCTAAATTCTTGGCGACTTCAGCGATCATTTGCCGCTGTGGTGCGCGGGAGACAAACCCGTCAATATGTAATGATAACCCTTTATACCATTGGGTTATATTTTCTTTGATTTTATTAGACAGGGACATAAGGCTCACTGATATTGAATTAGGCAATCATAGAATAGTTAAATAGCTCAATTAAACATGAAGTTAATTAGGGCTTTGTAAAACGTTTCGCAAAACTACTGTATTAAAAACCATTATGCCATAGAAAATGGGAACAGGTTGGCAAATTCCCCATTCATTGACATAAAAAGTCGTATTTAACTTGTTTGCAACAAGCATCGGGTTATACTTCGATTCTCTCTTCTTTAATTCAGGCGATGAAAAATGAAAAAGGTTGTGATTTTACTTTGTGCTCTTTGTGCATTTGGTTCTGTTGGTGGAATAGTCTTAGCTGGAATGAATATTTATACGCGCTCAACGACGCCGATAGAGAAAAATACTGCCGAGCAGCCTTCAGTTTTGCCATCAGCCGACCAAATTTAATCATATCTCTATTTTGGGTAAGGATAGTTTATGTATGATACTTATTTTGTAACGCCAGAATGGTTACATGACCATTTATCTGACGATGATCTTATTGTGCTTGATGTTTCCACTCCATTACCCACAGTACCTTGTGATTATCGTCAGAAATGGTTAGAAGAACACATACCTACAGCCCAATTTTTTCATCAGGATGAAATTGCGAATACAGATATTCCATTACCGCATATGTTACCAAGTACTGAAGTCTTTAGTCAGTCTGTAGGGGATATGGGTATAGGTAATGATACAAAGGTTGTTATTTACGCTAAGAATAATTTATTTTCATCTCCACGAGCATGGTGGACATTTACCACCATGGGACATAAAAATATAAAAATACTTGCAGGTGGCATAGATGCATGGAAATCGGCGGGTTTTAAAACGGAATCAGGGCCTGTTACACCACCAGCAGCGAAAACATTTATCGCAAAATGTCACACAGAAAATGTCTTAAATTGCGAACAAATGCTCGAATTTGTCCATGAAGGAAAGATGCAGATTATTGATGCACGTTCAGCTGCCCGTTTCTTAGCTCAAGCACCAGAACCAAGACCGGGTTTGCGGATGGGGCATATCCCTGGTAGCAAAAACATGCCATGGGATTTATTAGTGGAGAATGGGCAATTTAAATCGCCTAAACAACTTGAAGCTATTTTTGCCGAGCAAGGCATTGATATTGATGCGCCATCTGTGACAACTTGTGGCTCTGGTATGACGGCGGCTGTTATTTATATGGCATTAACTCTACTAGGTAATCATCAAGTTAAATTATATGATGGCTCGTGGGCGGAGTGGGGACAAGATAACGGCTTACCAATAGAGGCTTAATATTTTAAGTTATAGTGGTATATTAATTGAAATAATAAATAAAAATAAGAGTGATATTTATTTTCAGTTAATTATCTATAATTATAAATATAGTGAGTGAAAATAAATTAGCTCGATGAAGCCATTTAACAAGTTAACTCGTTATACTTCAATAAAAACAAAGCGGAGCCATTATTATGACTCCACTTCACTTTTATTTAGCCACGTATCAGTATGGCTTTATTGTCGGTCAATATAAACTGACTCTTGGACATTACTCAATATTTGCTTCTAAGAACCAAAGGAATTTATCAAGGTCACGTGATGCCGCAGTAAACATATCCGCAGTATCTTCATCCTCAACTTCATCAATTGCTTTACGAATTTTATTCGCAACAACAGCATAACGGTCTGCAAGTGCTTTTAAATGGTCTTGCACATCATGAATATCAATAGGATAAGATTTCAGTGAAGTCAATTTATTGACTTGCTGAGTTGTGCCAAGTGCAATGCCACCAAGTTGAACAGCACGCTCAGCGAACTCATCTAAGTGGTCAACGATTGAAGTACGGAAACCATCTAGCATTTCGTGTACCGCAATAAAGTTACGACCACGCATATTCCAGTGTGCTTGTTTGGTCATCAGAGATAAGTCAGTGAAAAGGATAACCATTTCATTTAATGCATCAATTGCTTTTAATTTAATGCTGTCTTCAACATCATTACGAGTATATAAAAGGTCTGCTTTAGGTGCTTTCACTAATTTAGCGGTGCTCATAATTCTTCCCCTTATGAATTTTAATTATTTAATAATTCGTCTCTGTTAACTAATATAAATAATTAAATTCGGTTTGTCATAATGTCACGTTCTATTACTCTGATAGGTAAAGTTGATAAATGCTAAGCTATAAACTCACTACCTAATTTATATATATTAGGGCAGTGAATTGATATTTCAATGAAATAATAAAAAATTTTAGTAAATATAAGTAAATAAATCTAACTTGTTATTATTTAATAATAAATAAAAGATAAATTCAAGTTACATAAATGTAATCTAACTTACTTTTATATGTAACTCGAATTTTGTTTATTCAGAACGTTATTTAACTTTTTCAATCTTTGTCTTAGGTCGCGCCGTTGAGGTTGAACCTATAGAAGCGCACACGATGCATAATAGTGCTAACCATTGCGTCATTGACAAGTGTTCTTGCAGGAAAATAATACCAATAAATGCCCCCATGCAAGGTTCAAGGCTCATTAATGTGCCAAATGTACGGGCAGGTAAACGCGTTAACGCAATCATTTCTAAGGTATAAGGGAAGGCTGTAGATAAGATGGCGACAGCAAGTGCTAATGGCAAAATAGCGGGATCAAACATCACTTCTACACCCGTTTGCATTAACCCTATAGGGAAAAAGATTAGTGCAGAAATAAAGGAGCCAACCGCGACAGTTGAAGCACCATAGCCAGCACCAGCACGTTGACCAAAGATAATATAGATCCCCCAACAAACCCCAGCACCAAGTGCGTATAAGGCACCAACAGGGTCAAGAGCATTCACTTCATCATGAATCGGCAATAAAAAAAGCAAACCAACAATGACAAGTGCAATCCATAAAAAATCGATTGGGCGGCGAGATGAAAACATGGCAACAGCAAGTGGGCCTGTAAATTCTAATGCGACAGCAATCCCGAGAGGTATCCGTTCAAGTGCAAGGTAAAACAGATAATTCATGGTACCAAGAGAAAGCCCGTAAGCAAGAAGCGGCATCAGAGAATTACGTCTAAATTTTAATCTCCAAGGCTTAAAAATAACAAATAAAATGATGGTAGCAAGTAATAAACGCAATCCAGTGACGCCGGGAGCGCCAATAACAGGGAATAAGGTTTTTGCCAAAGAAGCGCCACTTTGGATTGAGGTCATTGCAAGTAATAGCAATACCACAGGTAATAGCGGAAAGGCACTCTTTTTAGTATCGGCAGACATGGATAATTAAACCTCAGAAATACGTGATTTAGCCAGAAAATGAACCACTGGTTATTTTTTAAGGGCAGATTAAGTGACAAAATAATAAACTATGATGTACAGCATATAACCGCTAGACAATATAGAAATTTTTGTGATTATGTCATAAATACTATTAGGTTAATATGAAAAACAGAATTGAAGCGCACAAATGCTTTATTTAGTATTTTTCTGAGCCTTTTAAGTGAAATAATTTAAAATGGTGAGACTATGGTTAGCTGTATTGAGCTTATTTTTAGGTAACGTATAATTCTTTAGCAAAAAAGTAACATAAAAATGAGGAAAAATGAGAAAAATTAATAGTATAGCGGTTTATTGTGGTTCGAGTTTAGGTTCGAATGAAATTTATCGTCAGGAAGCAATAATCTTCGCTCAAGAAATGGTTAAACGCGATATTACTTTAGTTTATGGTGGCGCAAGTGTTGGTATTATGGGAACAATTGCAGATACTATTTTATCTTTAGGGGGTAAAGTTATTGGTGTTATTCCATCGCTGTTAGAAGAGCGTGAGATTTCGCATAAAAACTTAACTGAATTATATAAAGTCGAAACAATGCACCAGCGTAAAAGTAAAATGATCGAGCTGGCGGATGGTTTTGTGGCATTACCTGGTGGATACGGAACACTTGAAGAATATAGTGAAGTCTTTACGTGGAGCCAAATTGGGTTACATAAAAAACCGTGTGGGTTATTTAATATTAATGATTTTTGGCAGCCACTTATCGATATGACAAATAAAATGGCAGATGAAGGTTTTCTCCACGAAAAATATCGTCATATGGCTATTGTTGAAAAATCCCCATCTATTTTATTTGATCGTTTTGAAAGTTATATTGCTCCTCCAATCAAAACTTATGATTAATTAATCTATTTAAATAATTCGAGTTTACAATTTAAAGATAAAGCTCGAATTATTTTAATTGAGAAAATCATTTATAAATGGTTTGATTATCTTCCTTGCATTGGCAATCATGAAAAATATTTTATTCCTTCTCTTTATATTTTCTTCCACTTGTCTAGCCGACTTTTGTCACGATTTATATACTAAAGATAAGGTGTTTTTTGGGAAAAAAGATAATTTAACCTTATGCCAAGATGCCCTAAATGGTGATGCAGATTCTCAATTTGATCTTGCCAGTTGGTATATGGCAGAAGAAAAAAATTCTACAGAGGCATTTAATTGGGTTCGCAAATCTGCGGCGCAAGGATGTGCTAAATCCCAATATGTCGCAGGCCTTATGTATTACGACGGAGAGGGCACTGATACTCATTGGTTTTATGCTTCTGAATTAATAGGCCGAGCTGCGAAAAGTGGCTTATTATTTTGTCCAAAAGCTACTTGCTATTGTGAAAACGGGATTAGAGCATAATAATTATCCATGCGATGTTTATAACGACATCAATTAAGTATCGGTGAGTTCCTTAATTATTTAATTTAAATCGCAATACGAAAATCTGGTTAAAGGCATGATGATAAATCAGCACAAGATCTAATCGATTGATTGTGGCATAATGCGCGGCTATTTTTGGGGAATTCTCAGCATCTTTAATTACAAGGCATAGAAGTGTTACAGACAAACAATATCACTATGCAGTTTGGCAGCAAGCCACTGTTTGAAAATATTTCAGTTAAATTCGGTACAGGAAATCGCTACGGGTTGATCGGTGCAAATGGCGCGGGTAAATCTACGTTTATGAAGATCTTAGGTGGTGATTTATCCCCAACCGCAGGGAATGTGAATACCACTGATCCAAATGAGCGTATTGGTAAACTTCGTCAGGATCAATTTGCTTTTGAAGAGTACAGTGTTCTCGATACTGTCATTATGGGGCATGTTGAGCTGTGGGACGTAAAACAAGAACGCGATCGCATCTATGCACTGCCTGAAATGAGTGAAGAAGATGGATACCGAGTTGCTGATCTTGAAGTCGCCTATGGTGAAATGGATGGCTATAGCGCTGAAGCGCGTGCTGGTGAATTATTATTAGGTGTTGGTATCCCTGTTGAACAGCATTATGGCCCAATGAGTGAAGTTGCGCCTGGTTGGAAATTGCGTGTGCTATTGGCGCAAGCTCTGTTTTCTGACCCAGATATTTTGTTACTTGATGAACCAACCAACAACCTTGATATTGATACTATTCGTTGGCTTGAACAAGTCTTAAATGATCGTAGCTGTACGATGATTATTATTTCCCATGATAGGCACTTCTTAAATACCGTTTGTACACATATGGCTGATTTAGACTATGGTGAATTACGTCTATTTACGGGTAATTATGATGAATATATGATTGCAGCGACTCAAGCAAGAGAACGCCTTCTTTCTGATAATGCTAAGAAAAAAGCGCAAATTGCAGAACTTCAATCTTTTGTTAGTCGTTTTAGTGCAAATGCTTCTAAATCAAAACAAGCGACATCTCGCGCTCGTCAAATAGATAAAATTCAGCTTGATGAAGTAAAAGCATCTAGCCGCCAGAACCCATTTATTCGTTTTGAACAAGAGAAAAAACTTTTCCGTAATGCATTGGAACTTGAAGCTGTCAGCAATGGTTATGAGCAAAACGTATTGTTTAAGAATTTGAATTTGCTGATGGAAGTTGGCGAAAAAATGGCAGTCATTGGTGCTAACGGTATTGGTAAAACCACTTTCTTGAAAACATTAGTGGGTGAATTACCGTTAAAAAGCGGCACAGTGAAATGGTCTGAGAACAGTAAGATTGGTTATTATGCGCAAGATCATGCCGAAGAGTTTGATGTTGACCTTACTGTTTTTGATTGGATGAGCCAATGGAAAAATGAGAATGATGATGAACAAGCGGTACGGAGTATTTTAGGTCGCTTATTATTCTCTCAAGATGATATCAAGAAAAAAGTGTCTGTCTTATCTGGTGGTGAACAAGGTCGCATGTTATTTGGTAAGTTGATGATGCAACAGCCTAATATCTTAATTATGGATGAGCCAACGAACCACTTGGATATGGAATCTATTGAATCATTAAACCTTGCATTAGAAATGTATCAAGGTACTTTGATTTTTGTTTCTCATGACCGCGAATTTGTCAGTTCACTTGCTAGCCGTGTTTTAGAAATCAAAGAAAACAGTGTGGTTGATTTCAAAGGAACTTATGATGAATACCTGACAAGTCAGGGCGTAGTTGAGTAACTAAACATAAATTTTATACAATATTAAGACCTAGCTATAGCTAGGTCTCAGACTGCTGACAAACATATTATGTTTGGCGGCAAGTCATATAGGTTTTGAAAATAAGCAAGGAAAATCAATACATTGATTTTCGACTGATAACACAAAGCGGGAAAAACCACGCTTTTATCCCGCTTTGTCAACAACCTCAGACCTAGCCAAAGCTAGGTCTTTTTGCTTGTTGCTAAGAATAATTAGTTCTTTTTAACAAACTCAGATTTCAGTTTCATTTGACCGAAACCATCGATTTTACAATCAATGTTATGATCACCTTCAACTAAACGGATCCCTTTTACGCGAGTTCCGATTTTCAACATTGATGAACTACCTTTTACTTTCAGGTCTTTAATGACAGTAACAGTATCGCCATCAGCTAAGAGATTACCATTTGCATCTTTAACGATTAATTCATCTGACTCTTCAACAGGTTCAGCATCATTCCATTCATACGCACATTCAGGGCAGATATACATATCATTATCAGTATAGGTATATTCAGAATGACATTTAGGGCAAGGAGGGAGTTGCATATTAATACTCTCAGTAACTTATCAAAAAATATGAAATGATAATTGCGACATGCGCGGATCATTACGAAAGGGCATAGTATAAGGTGAAAGCAAAAATAATTTTAAATTTAAGAATATTCTTAATTAAGGCGATGGTTTTATCATCGCCTTAATGAATAAACTATTGTGAAGAGCAGACTTCGCAATGCGGGTCTTTTGCTAATTTGAATTGGCGAAATTCCATTGTCATTGCATCAAAAAAGAGAACTTTGCCTGTATTCACTTTGCCGTATTGTGTGAGTAACTTAATTGCTTCCATGGCTTCTAATGTGCCAATAGTGCCGACTAAAGGCGCCATTACACCAGCTTCAACACAGGTGAGATTATTGTCACCAAATAATCGGCTTAAACAATGGTAGCAAGCTGTATTTTCTTCATAAGTAAAGACAGATAGCTGTCCTTCCATCCGAATAGCGGCGCCAGAAACTAACGGCTTTTTATGTTGAAAGCACAGTCGGTTAAGTTGTTCTCTAATCGCCACATTATCCGTACAATCTAAAATAACGTGATGGTTAATAATCAGTTGATTTAACTGTTCATCATCAAGCTGAGCATTGACGGTATCAATATGAATATGCGGATTGATAGAAACCAGCTGGTTTTTTGCTGAATCGACCTTTGGCTGCCCGATGGTATTATCTCGGTGCAAAATTTGCCGCTGTAAGTTTGATAATGAAACAGTATCAAAATCAACCAGTGTTAAGTAACCGACGCCTGCTGCGGCAAGATACTGTGTTGCAGCACAGCCAAGCCCGCCAAGACCAATGATCAGCACTTTGCTGGCCTTTAGTTTTTCTTGCCCATCGAAATCAAAGCCGCGCAAGATAATTTGCCGGTTATAGCGCAGCATTTCTTCATTACTCAGTTCTTGCACAATCATTATTCACTTTTTAGTAAGCCGTTGAACATTTCAACATCAACCCATTCTCCCGCAGCAACATGCCCACGTTCCCGTTCAAGAACAATAAAGCAGTTAGCAAGGCTAAATGAACTGAAAACATGTGAACCTTGTTGCCCTGTAGTGGCAACGTGTAATTCACCATTTTCATTGGCACTTAAAATTCCACGTTGGAAATCAAGGCGGCCGGGGCTTTTTTTCAATGGTGTGATCACGGGGACTTTAAATCTTATTGGTGCTTGCCATTGGCTATGACCATTAAGGCGAGCGATTAATGGCTGAACGAGTTGATAAAATGTCAGTGCAGCAGAAACAGGATTACCCGGTAAACCACAGAACCATGCTGAATTTAATTTACCAAAAGCAAAAGGTTTACCCGGTTTGATAGCCAACTTCCAAAAGCCAATCTCACCCAATTCATCAAGAATTTGTTTTGTATAATCCGCTTCGCCAACAGAAACACCACCGCTGCTAATGACTAAGTCTGCTTGTTGATCGGCTTCAATGAATGTTTGCTTTAGTTTTTCTGGCGAATCGGGAATAGTGCCAAAATCAAGGATCTCGCAATTTAATTTTTCTAGCATTAAACTGACGGTAAAACGGTTTGTGTCATAAATTTGACCCGCTTTAAGTGGCGTGCCAACAGCTTGCAACTCATCTCCAGTTGAAAAAATAGCCACTTTAAGACGGCGATATACTTCAACGGTTGCAATACCTAAAGAAGCCAAAAGTGGTAATTGAGCCGTTGATAGAAGCGTTCCTTTCGCTAAAACACAACTTCCTTGCGCAATATCTTCCCCAGCTTTGCGGATATTGCTTCCTTGTTTAATTGGGCGGGTAAACATAATGCCTTGTTCAGTTTCTTGTGTATCCTCCTGCATTATGACAGTGTCAACACCTTGAGGAATAGGGGCTCCAGTCATAATACGGACACAAGTACCGCGAGGAAGTTCCCCTTGCATTGGTTGCCCAGCAAATGACTTTCCTGCCACAGGCATGGGTGTTTTACCATCCCAATCAGCGAAACATAAACCGTAACCATCCATCGCAGAATTATCGAAAGGTGGTACATTTATCGGGGATATAATATCGGTAGCGGTAATACGTTGAGTAGATTCAGTCAATGGAATGCTTTCCGTCCCCGTCATGACTTGTTTATTAGAAAGCAGTTTTTCTAAAGCTTGTTCAAGTGAAATCAATCCAGCGGTGTGACATGCGTCCATTATTATCCCTCACTATTGAATATTACCAATTGTAATGTTGTTTATTATGTCAGAGATAGTGCAATGGGTGAATGCATTAATGGGAGAATGTATTGAAGTTAATTAATGTAATGCTGGATTATGTCAACATGCTGTTTTAGAGTACAGGACACACCTGCATTTTATAAAATTCTGATATTCTTTATGGTTCAAATTGCAGTTAATTATTTATGTAAGCACTTTGATAAGCAATTTGAATTATTTTTGAATATCTACCATTTGTGGAGAATCTGATGTCATCTCTGAGTAAAGAAGCCGAATTAGTTCACGCTGCTTTGGAAGCTAGAGGGCTTGAAACCCCTTTGCGTATTCAACCTAAATTAGATAATGAGCGCAAGCAACTGATTGAAGAGCATATGACAGAGGTCATGAAATTATTGAATTTAGACCTTACTGATGACAGTTTGGCTGATACGCCAAAGCGCATTGCCAAAATGTATGTTGATGAAATTTTCTCAGGCCTTGATTATGCCAATTTCCCTAAAATCACACTGATTGAAAATAAAATGAGTGTTGATGAAATGGTCACGGTACGTGATATTACATTAACTAGCACCTGTGAACACCACTTTGTAACTATTGATGGTAAAGCAACTGTGGCTTATATTCCAAAAGATAAGGTCATTGGTTTGTCTAAAATCAACCGCATTGTACAGTTTTTCTCCCAGCGCCCTCAGGTGCAAGAACGGCTCACTCAGCAAATTCTAGTGGCATTACAAACATTACTGGGAACTATGAATGTTGCTGTATCTATTGATGCAGTTCATTATTGCGTGAAAGCACGTGGTATCCGTGATGCAACAAGTGCGACAACAACCACATCATTAGGCGGGTTATTTAAGTCTAGCCAGAATACTCGTCAGGAATTTTTGCGTGCTGTGCGCCATCAGTAATTTGCAATGCTAGCAGCATCTTCGCCTGAATTCACTGGGCGTATTGATAGGCTTGATGCAACTCGAGGCATTGCAATCTTAGGTATTCTATTAATGAATATCTTTGCCTTTGCTTTGCCTCAAACTGCTTATATGAATCCCACTTATATGGGAGAGGCTAGCGCATCAGATATTTATATTTGGGTTAGTTTTAACCTATTTGTTCAAGGGAAATTTCTCGCCATTTTTTCCATTTTGTTTGGTGCTACTTTGGTGCTATTACATCGCAAAGGATTGAGATGGAATCTCTGTCGTTTATTCCTTTTGGCCATTTTAGGTTTAGTTCATGGAATTGTTTTTTGGGATGGTGATATTCTGCTTGCATATGCATTAACTGGCGGGATCGCGCTATTATTATTTCATCAACAAAATGATAAATCGCTTTTAAAAATTGCCTGCTCTATTTATCTTATTGGGCTAGTTATTTTATTTATTCTAGGTAGCCAAATTGACCCCACTAACTTTTGGATTGTTTCAGAAGAACAAATAGCATCGGAAGTATTGCAAAAAACATCTGGTGGTAGCATTAGCCTAATATATCGTGCACAATCCATGCTCAATATGGTTGAAATGCTTGTCATTCAATATGGTTGGCAATTACTTGGTTTGATGATTTTTGGTGCGCTATTACTGAAAAATGGTTGGTTAGCAGGTCAATTTAGCCAACAGCATTATCGCCGTACTGCTATTATTTTGATTTTTCCCGCGCTTTTAATTCAATTATTGTCTTTATATACACAGAGCTTATTTAATTGGAGTTTTTTTGCTACATCAATTGTTGGCTATATTATTAATGAATTAGTGATACCACTTCAGTCTTTTGGTTATATCGCATTAATTTATGGTTTTTGGGGCAGTATTAAATTAACTCTTTTAGCTAAAATGGTGAGTTGTGTAGGGCGGATGGCACTGAGTAATTATTTATTGCAAACCTTGATTTGTACAACTATTTTTTATCATTTCGGTTATTTTTACCAATTTTCCAGACTGGAACTATTAGGGTTTATTATTCCAATTTGGGTCGTTAATTTATTATTTTCTTATAGTTGGTTGAGATTTTTTAAACAAGGCCCTGTAGAGTTTTGTTGGCGAATATTCACTGAAAGATTAAATTTAATGTGGCAAAAATAGTGAGGCATATCCTAAATGCCATACCTCATGTTAATTATTTAAAATAATTTACTGACTTCATCAGGGGAAACTGCTGGATACCCTTTGATTCCCTTAGGCATTTTTATTGGTGCAGGGATTGATTCTTGCTCCCCTAAAAATTTAGGTTCGCGATTTAATATATACAAATCCGCAAGAGCACCAAGCCGAGCAAAAACTTCACGAATTCTAACTTTAAACATATCACTAGGCGCAGGAACGGCTAAACATTGCGCATCTATGCCTCTATGTTGAGCAATAAATAATGCTCTTTCACAGTGGAAGCGCTGAGTAATAATTGTAAAATTATCAGTATCGAAAACTTTGCGTGTGCGCACAACAGAATCAAGCGTTCTGAAACCCGCAAAATCAAGCACTATTTTTGAAGCCGGAACACCCGCTTTAATTAAATCTTTACGCAT
The DNA here is from genome assembly GCF_000314895.2 of Providencia sneebia DSM 19967. Lineage (GTDB taxonomy): Bacteria > Pseudomonadota > Gammaproteobacteria > Enterobacterales > Enterobacteriaceae > Providencia > Providencia sneebia. The sequence continues at coordinate 1,583,729 of NZ_CM001773.1, forward strand.
TGTAATGGGTTCATTATAGCTATGAGCGCCATTATCACCGCTGAGTAATAGATATTTTACTTTGCCACTTAAATAAGCATCCGCGGCACCTTTAATTCGATTACTGTAATAGAGATTAATGGTGCCTGAGGTATAGTATTTTGCTGTCCCTAATACCATGCCAACTTCACGGGCAGGTAAATCTTCAACATTTTCATAAATGTAAGGTGCAGTTGCCCACGCTATCCAGCGATCAAGTAAAATAATGGTTGCTAATCCTATCCCTAAGATAATTATCAGACCATATAGCAGCCGCTTCCCCATTGTCCTAGCCTTGAATATTAAAAGTCGTATGATAAGGCTACTTGACTTGTTTTGGTGAAGCAAGCCGGGTAACGTAAATTCTTGTCAACATCTCCTCACGATACATGGCAATTTATGACTATTTTATAGTAATTAATATGGTTGATTTAGATTCGAAAAGATGATCATAAGTAAACGCTTTTTGGTATATAGCGCCATGATTGTGGTTTTTACTTACGTAATTCCATCATTTCATTATTTATTTCTTGATAAATAAATTCCCGTTCATCGAGCAATTTGCTATCGAGAGAAAAAGAAAAATGGTCAATAGCGAATAGAAGTAAACCGATGGCTGCAATTGTGACAAATAAACCAGTGATGAGTTTTTGTTGGCGTGTTTTTACAGGGATAAAAATATAGCCAAGACTGATTAAGGCGCCAATACTTGCTCCGCCAATATGGGCAGCATTATCAACACCTGCTTGCAAACCACTAATTAGCGTTAATACAATCATTCCGAGAATATTATAAAGTAGTCGTTTTTGTTGTGCATGAATGGTTGGATTAATATTAGGAACTCTAATTGCTTGATATAAATAGATAACAGAAGCAGCCGCAAGCCCCATAATTGCCCCTGAAGCACCTACTCCGACCGTAATATAAACCATATTATCAGTGAGTGTCGGATCATTGATATCTTCATAATATTGCCAATAGGCACTAAATAATGCTGCTCCTATTCCTGAAATAAAATAAATTGCTAACAATTTAGATTTGCCGTAATTACGTTCACATTCAATACCGATGACAAATAGCGCTAAACTATTAAATGCAAGATGAACACCATTTGAATGTAATAGCATACTAATAGGATAGCGCCACCAATCACCTGTTAATGATAATTGATAAACATTTGCGCCAAATAGCAATAAATTATTTTCACGGGAATCTAGAGGTGAAGCAAAATGAAGTTGATAGAAATAGATGACAATATTTAATAATACTAAACCTGAGGTCAGCATGATGGCTTTGAAAGAAAATAATGGTGTTTTCTTTGGTGGAGAAGGAACATGAGCGCTTGGTTGATCGGTCATCTTTGCGGCCTGCATGAAAAATTAATCGGAATACTACAATATAATTTACATACTGCAAACAACATCTTAGTCGGAAATTGGCGTAATTTTAGGATAGCGAGGATAAAAGGAAAAAATAAAGGCACCAACTGCTGTGATGCCTTCTAAAGAATTTCTGTTGTTAATATTAGAAAGAAGTTCTTTTATAAGTCCGATATTCTGGTTTCCAGAAATTACGCTCAATCGCTTCATCAAGCGCACTGTCAGATGTTACAGTGGCAACACCTTGCACTTGGGCTTCTTTAGCAACTTGCTTAGCAATATAACGAGAAACTTCTTGAATATCCGATAATAAGGGTAATAACGGGCCTTCACCATCTTTAGCTAATGGAGAGCATTCTGCCAAAGCACGGCTGGCGGTCATTAACATGGCTTCAGTCACACGTTTGGCACCTGAAGCAATCACACCTAAACCAATACCTGGGAAAATGTATGAGTTATTGCATTGAGCAATTTGGAAAACATTCTCTTTATAGGAAACTGGGCTAAATGGGCTACCTGTTGCAACAAGCGCTTTACCATCAGTCCAGTTAATAATATCTTCAGGACGGGCTTCAACGCGTGATGTTGGGTTAGAAAGTGGCATCACAATTGGGCGTTCACAATGTTTATGCATTTCTCGAATGATTTCTTCAGTGAAAAGGCCTGCTTGACCTGAAACACCAATTAAAACAGTCGGTTTTGCATTGCGGACAACATCTAATAGTGAAATAGAATCACTATTCACATCCCAGCTGCTTAGGTTATCGCTGCTTTGCGTTAACTTGCTTTGGAAATCAAGTAAGTTAGGCAACTTATCCGTTAATAGCCCAAAACGGTCTACCATATAAATGCGTGAACGCGCTTGTTCATCACTTAGACCTTCAGATTTCATTTGCGCGATAATTTGTTCAGCGATACCGCAACCTGCTGAACCCGCGCCTAAGAATGTGACGCGTTGGTCGCTTAGTTTGCTGCCAGCTGCATGGCTTGCTGCAATTAAGCTTCCCAAGGTAACTGCGGCTGTACCTTGAATATCATCATTAAAACAGCACAGCTCATCACGATAACGATTCAGTAAAGGCATTGCATTTTTTTGTGCAAAGTCTTCAAATTGCAATAGAACATTTGGCCAACGGCGTTTTACGGCTTGAATAAATTCATCAATAAATTGATCATATTCTTCACCCGTAATACGCGGATGGCGCCAGCCCATGTAAAGTGGGTCGTTAAGGCGCTGCGGGTTATTTGTCCCTACATCAATGACAACGGGTAGGGTATAAGCTGGGCTGATACCACCACAAGCGGTATATAAAGATAGTTTCCCGATTGGAATGCCCATACCACCGATCCCTTGGTCGCCAAGTCCAAGAATACGTTCGCCATCAGTAACAACAATGACTTTTACATTTTGTTTAGTGGCGTTTTGTAGCATATCATCAATATATTCACGATTTGGATAAGAGATGAATAAACCACGAGCACGGCGATAGATATCAGAGAAATGCTCACAAGCCTCACCAACAGTTGGCGTATAAATGAGCGGCATGACTTCTGTAAGGTGAGCATCGATTAGGCGATAAAACAGGGTTTCATTGGTGTCTTGGATATTTCTTAAATAAATGTGTTTGTCGATATCCGTTTTAAAATCGACTAACTGGCGGTAAGCACGCTCCACTTGCTCTTCAATTGTTTCAACTTGTTCTGGAAGTAAACCATATAAGTTGAAATTAGCACGTTCTTCTTCGCTAAACGCACTCCCTTTATTCAATAAAGGAAATTCGAGCAGAATAGGGCCTGCATAAGGGATGTACAAAGGGCGTTTTGTTTCGTGTTCATGTTCCATGAAATATCACTCTTAGGATGATTTAAAAACAATAGTCGGCTTAGATCCTAAGGTAAATAGAAAATATGTACAGTGATTATTGATGCATATAGTTAAAATATTTGTTAAATAAAATGTGCATCAAATTTAATATGATGGAATAGTGAGATGTACGTAGTCGCCCGAATCACATAGTTTTGATGTTTTTCGGGCGAGTTGATGGCTCTGGTTTTGTGGTAATTCAATTAATTAGATATTTATTATGGAACAGGAACTGCTTCACCATGATAATTATCGAGAATAAATTGTTTGGCTTCTGGTGATTTTAATGCCGCCATTAATTTAGCAATTCGCGGATCATCTTTGTTATCTTCACGAACTACGACCACATTTGCAAATTTACTATTCGCCGCCGGTTCTGTGAAGATCACATCTTTTGTTAAGTCTAAGCCTGCATTAACAGCAAAGTGACCATCAATTGAAGCAACATCAGCTTCGCCATTTTTATAAATTTGTGGCATTAATGGTGCATCATAAGTAAATAAAAATTGCAGGTTACGTGGATTCTCAACAATATCATCGATAGTTGCATCATCAGGGTCAATATCACTACGCAGCTTAATCAATCCTTCATCTTGATACAGTTTTAAAATATGCCCATGCTGTGCAATATTATTGCTACTCATCACTTTTGCGCCATTTGGCAAATCTTGCAAGCTTTTATATTTTTGCGAGAAGAAGCGGTAAGGGTGCATATGTACAGCACCGGCAGAAGTTAATTTCCAGTCTGGATGATCCGCCAGTGTTTTATTTAAATAAGGCACATGTTGGAAAAAGTTTGCATCTAATTCTTTTTCTGCTAATGCTTGGTTTGGAATAATATAATCATTAAAGATACGGATATCTAAATTAACACCTTCTTTGGCTAATTGTGGTTTAACAAATTCTAAAATTTCAGCATGTGGTGTACTTGATGCACCAATAATCAATGTATTTTTATTGTCTTCTTGGTTAGGTTTACAAGCAACTAATGCCAAACTAACAAAAAGCAATGAACCTAACTGTTTTAAATTTGTAAGTGCCATGGTGATATATCCTATTTAATCTTAATACACCCCTTATGCTCTTAAGCAAAAGGAAATGATTTTTTTATTGCTGCAAGATAAGTAACTAAAATAAATTAACGTTTATCAATCCAACGAACGAGTGTGTCGCCTAAAACTTGAATACATAAAACAATAGCTAAAATAACTAATGTTGCTACCCAAACGACATCCATATGGCTGCGTTGAAAACCTTCTAAATAGGCTAAGTTTCCTAAGCCGCCCGCACCTATAGCACCTGCAATTGCTGTTCCACCCACTAAAGAAATTAAAGTCACAGTTAAGCCCGATATTAATGCTGGCGATGATTCCGGGATCAATACTCTAAAAATTAAAGTGGATAATTTGGAGCCCATAGATTGGCTAGCCTCAATAACGCCTTTATCAACTTCCCTCAATGCCAGCTCAACTAGCCGAGCATAGAATGCACTTGCAGAGATAACTAATGCAGGTATTGCAGCATTAACGCCTAAAATGGTTCCTATTAACCATTTGGTAAATGGGAATAATAATATAATTAAAATAATAAAAGGAACTGCTCGAAAAATATTAACGATAAATGAAAGTATCCGATAAACGGGTAGATTTTCTTTTTCGCCATCTTTCGCTGTTAAAAATAAAAAAACACCTAAAAAAATACCTAATATTCCAGAGAGGATCCCAGATAAAAATGTCATATAAAGTGTATTAACTGTTTCAATACCTAATACATTTAATTTTAAATGGGGTAGATAATGACTAATCCATTGTTGTGCTTCATCCATTGTTTAAATTACCTCAGCTACAATATTTTTTTCATCGTTTAGATAATTAATAATTCCAGTGCTTATTTTAGATTCAGGTAATAGTTGTAAATAGAGAAAACCAGTACCTTGGTTAAATGTTCCTTTCAGTAATTTAATAGGTTCATTAAATTTGGCTATAATGTCATATAGCAGATAATCACTGTTTTTCTCATTATCTAAAATAACTCTAATGACAGTGCCCTGAGTTAAAAGATTTTGTAAGTCATCTTGGCTGTCAGTCACAATTTCGCTTTGAGATAAAAATTGTCGTGTAATTGCATGCTGCGGATTATGAAATACGGATGAAACCAAACCTTCTTCAACAATTTTACCTTTATCAATAACGGCAACTTTATTACAAATACTTTTAATGACCTGCATTTCGTGAGTAATTAAAACAATGGTGATATTTAATTCACGGTTAATCTTTGCTAATAATGAGAGAATATTCTGAGTTGTTTTAGGATCAAGCGCAGATGTGGCCTCATCACATAATAATACACTCGGGTTATTAGCTAAAGCTCGTGCAATACCAACTCGTTGTTTTTGACCGCCGCTTAACCTTGATGGATATTCATCAGCTTTATCCGTTAAATCAACCAATGCCATTAATTCATCAACACGCGCTTTACGTTTCTTTTTATCAAATCCTGATATTTGTAATGGGAATTCTATATTTTCTCTGACTGTTCTTGACCATAATAAATTAAAATGTTGAAAAATCATGCCGATAGATTGGCGAATTTTTAAAATAGATTTTTCATCACTATGAGTAATATTATGTTCTCCAACAATAACTTCACCATCAGATGTATTTTCAAGTCTGTTCAATAAACGGATCAGACTACTTTTACCCGCCCCGCTATAACCAATGATGCCGAAAATGTCACCCGCAGAAATAGTGAGATTAATATTATCAACAGCAACAGTTTGCTTTTTTCCGCGTTGATAAACTTTGCTGACATTTTTTAGGGTTATCACGATATTCCGTTACCTCTGATGCTTAAAATCAATATACTCAATTTGGATGTTTAGACGTCTAAACGTTTGAATGGCTAAGTTAGTATGAACTATGATGAATGTCAAGTGGCAAATTAGAGATAAATATGATTAGTTAGAATGAAAAAATCTATTTTAATTACTTGATATTAAAATAAATAATCAAAATTTGATAAAAATGTATCGTGGCAATTGATAATAAGAGAACGCTTTTTCGTGGGGACTTATTTATTGCCACCAAATAAGTCGGTGGCAATAAATTTTAAATGGGGATTAATCTAGGTAAGCTATTGTTTGTTGCTGGCAACCTAATGCTTTTAACGTATTTTCTGTCGTATTCCACTGCTTAACAATGGCATTTTGTTTTTCAACGAGCAAAGCTTGTTCAATTGAATGCATATCTTTGCCAGCTAAATTTATCATGATCAAAGCGGCTTGGAGAGGAGGTAAGCTCGGATTAAATGCCGCATTTTCTGCATAGCGCCCAGTAAATAAAGAACCATCTTTTAACTGTAGAGCAATACCAGAGTAAGATTGGCTATAAGGCGCATGGGATTGGTTTGCCGCTTCAGTGGCAGCACAGAGCAATCTATCTCGGCTTGAAGTTGTAAAACCATGATCAACTTCATCCATCAATAATGTTTCGATATCGAGATCTGCTGGACCAAATGAATCAGGTAGATAATCATGTAATGTTGCTGTTTGTCGCTCAGGTAAATGAATTTCAATTTGACCGCCGCCGCGTAATTCATTCATAAACTGACGACAATGACCGCATGGTGTATAGTTTACAGTGACCGTGGTTAATTGCTTTTCACCTTTTAACCAAGCATGTGTAACTGCACATTGCTCTGCATGGATAGTTTGTGAAATAGCAACGCCACTAAATTCCATATTGGCGCCAAAATAAAGATTTCCACTGACTCCGCGCGCTATTGCCCCAACCTTAAAGTGTGAAATTGGCGTAACAGCATAAGCTGCGGCAACGGGTAATAAGAAAAAGGCAAGTTCACTATCATTGTATCCACAATGTTCTTTAATCTGCGCGGTTTGCTCGGCAGTTAGCATGGCCGGAAAATCGGGCTTATCAATAATAGGTTTGAGTACAGATTGCAACTTTTCTGGAAGTTGAGAATAAGCGGACTGAAATCTTGAATGCATGAACGACCCTCCCTAATGATATGCGTTTATTCTATGTAATAAACTCTAGATTCATTGGTGATTAATGTCACATTTTTAATGAAAATAAATGAAACAAATATAAGAATTGAGAGATATATCTCAAGTTTTTGGCTGGTTATCATCATAGGGCGGTATGAAATTAAACCGCCCGAATGATGTCGTTTATCCAAAAAGATGCAAAATAATAGGAAAAACGAAAGGTGCAAGAAGGGAAGTAATAATCCCACAAGTCATCAATGCAAGGGAACTATAAGCCCCTTCAATATAGTTAACCTCAGCACATCGTGCGGTACCAAGGGCATGGGAAGCGGTTCCCATTGCCAGTCCTCGTGAAGCATGAGTTCGAATGCGCAAAGCATCAAACAGGGAATGTCCAAACATAGCCCCTAACATACCGACAAAAATAACACATGCCGCACTTATCGCGGGAATACCACCAATTGAGTCTGCAACTGCCATGGCAATTGGTGTAGTCACTGATTTAGGTAATATTGATGCGGCAATATCCGGTGTAGCACCTAACCATAAAGCGATAGCTGTACCGGTAAACATTGCAACTAAACTACCTGCAAAACAGATGCTGAACAATGATTTCCATTGTGCTCGAATTTGGTGCATTTGTTCATACAATGGAAATGCTAGTGCGACAACAGCGGGTTGCAACAGATCGTTGAGAATTTTACTGCCCGCAAAGTAATGCTCATAAGGCGTATTCGTAAAAATAAGTAGGGGAACAATAACCGCGATTGCCACTAATAATGGATTTAATAAGGGGAGTTTTAATTTAGCGGATAGCTGTTTTGCGAGATAAAACACAATTATTGTTAAAGGTAAAGACCACCAAATATGTTCTAACATTTGTCATTCCCCTTATGACTTTCATCAGTTGGAATGTCGATCGTTTCTTCTGGGGGAAGTGGCACTTCATCGGGTTCTGTACCAACAATTTGCCGTTCTTTATGAATATAGTTGGAGCTAAAGGCAACAACAATAAGCACAATAAAGGTGCTAACGACGCAGGATACAAGAATAGGAACAAGCTGCTGACTCAATTGGCTATAATAATTCATGATGCCAATACCAATTGGTACAAATAATAACGTCATGTTTTTGAGTAATAAAGAGCAGCCAGGTTGTGCCCAATGAGCAGGAACAATCTGTAATGCTAATAATGTGAAGAGAATTAGCATTCCAACAATACTGCCTGGAACGGCGAATGGGAGAAGTGCAGATAACAAATTTCCAACAATAAGGCAGAGATAAAGTAGCACAAAAGCGCGTAAATACTGCCATCCAGTTATCAGAACATATTTTAATGACATGATACTTGTCCTGTTACGCTAAGTGCATTCATCATACAATTAACTGAATTATTGTGCTATAGATCACAGTTAAAAGATAATAAAAAAAGCGAAGAATGATGACTCCTTCGCTTTAGACTTAATAATTAACTCTTTCTTGAGCTAGTTTTGGTATTTTATTTTACTTGCATGCCTGGTTGTGCACCGCTATCTGGGCTGAGTAAATAGATATCTTTGCCGCCAGGACCTGCTGCCATTACCATACCCTCAGAAAGACCAAAGCGCATTTTGCGAGGGGCTAAATTCGCAACCATAATGGTTAAGCGGCCTTCTAAAACTTTTGGATCAGGATATGCGCTACGGATACCAGAGAAGACTTGGCGAGTTTCACCACCAATATCTAATTGTAATTTCAGGAGCTTATCTGAACCATCAACAAAGTCAGCTTGCTTAATCAAAGCGATACGAAAATCAATTTTATCGAAATCATCAAATGTGATTGTGTCTTGAATTGGATTTTCAGCAAGTGGGCCAGTTAATGCTTTAGCAGGTTGAATGCTTTCTTTTGATGCTTCAACCATTGCGTCAACTTTTGCCATTTCAATCCGTGAGAATAGGGCTTTAAATGGTGCGATTTCATGGTTAGTCAATGGAGTTGCAATTGAATCCCATGTCAGTTCAACATTCAGAAATGCTTCCGCACGCTTGGTAAGACCCGGCAGGATAGGTTTCAAGTAAGTCATAAGAACGCGGAATAGGTTAATTCCCATAGAGCAAATATCTTGTAGCTCTTGATCTTTTCCTTCTTGCTTTGCAACAACCCAAGGTGCTTTTTCATCAACATAGCGGTTGGCAATATCGGCTAATGCCATGATTTCACGAACCGCTTTACCAAATTCACGGTGGCTATAAGCATCACCAATTGATTTCGCTGCATCAATAAATTGTTGGTAAAGTGCGGGATCAGCTAATTTGTCTGACAGTTTTCCGCCAAAGCGTTTTGCAATAAAGCCAGCATTACGGGATGCAAGATTCACCACTTTATTGACAATATCGCTGTTCACGCGTTGCACGAAATCTTCTAAGTTAAGATCGATATCATCAATACGTGATGAGAGCTTGGCTGCATAATAATAACGTAAGCAATCAGCATCAAGATGGTCAAGGTATGAGCGAGCAGTAATAAAGGTGCCGCGTGATTTAGACATTTTGGCACCATTTACGGTGATATAGCCATGCACAAACAAGTTTGTTGGCTTGCGGTATTGGCTGCCTTCAAGCATTGCTGGCCAGAATAAGCTATGGAAATAAACAATATCTTTACCGATGAAATGGTAAAGATCTGCTTTGGAATCGTTAGCCCAAAATTCATCAAAGCTTAAATTTTCACGCTTATTACACAAATTCTTAAATGAGCCCATATAACCAATTGGCGCATCTAGCCAAACATAGAAATATTTGCCCGGAGCATCAGGAATTTCAAAACCAAAATAAGGTGCATCACGGGTTATATCCCATTGCTGCAAACCTGTTTCGAACCATTCTTGCATTTTGTTAGCAACTTGCTCTTGTAGTGCGCCAGAGCGAGTCCAAGCTTGTAACATGTCGCTAAATGCAGGTAAATCAAAGAAGAAATGCTCTGTTTCGCGTAAAACAGGCGTTGCCCCAGAAACAACTGAACGCGGGTTGATTAGGTCAGTCGGGCTATAAGTTGCACCACATACTTCACAGTTATCACCATATTGATCTTCAGCTTTACAGGTTGGGCAAGTGCCTTTTACAAAGCGATCTGGCAGGAACATGCCTTTTTCTGGGTCATAAAGTTGTGAAATAGTCCGATTTTTAATAAAACCGTTATTTTTTAGTTTGCCGTAAATATGTTCAGATAATTGTTTATTTTCTTCACTATGTGTTGAGTGATAATTATCATAACTAATAGCAAACCCAGCAAAATCGTTCTGATGCTCTTGGTTCATTTGAGCGATCATCTCTTCAGGTGTAATACCTAATTGCTGCGCTTTGAGCATGATCGGCGTACCGTGTGCATCATCTGCACAGATAAAATGAACCTCTTTGCCGCGCATTCGCTGATAACGGACCCAAATATCAGCCTGAATGTGTTCCAGCATGTGACCGAGATGGATTGAACCGTTAGCATAGGGTAACGCACACGTTACCAGTAATTTATTCGCGACTTGAGACATAGTAACTTTCTTACTTCCATTATTGAAAAGGGACTTTGATGTTAACCGATCAAATCTTTCCCTGCTAGGGCAATAAAGAATTAATCCGTAATTTGTGAAAAAAGAATTTTTGCCGTTAGTGGTTTTTCATCGGCTAGGCTTACACTATTTAGGTTGTTCTCTGCTATGATGAGCAGCATCAAAGTATATTATGTACTTTAAATAGTTTAAGTGGGCTGATGTCATTAAGTTGATGCCACTTGGAATATGATGAGCATAGTTAAAAATATAAAATAAAGGAGCCGGGATGAACGATAAATCCCCCGAGCAGAACAATCCAGAATTGCTGACTGAAAAAGTCTCTGCTGTTTTGGCCTCATTTACACACCCAACACTGAAGCGTAATTTGATATCTATCAAAGCATTGCATCATTGTGCATTATTGGATGGTGTGTTGCATGTCGACCTCGTTATGCCATTTGTTTGGAAAGGCCCTTTCCAAACATTGATTAGTGAAAAAACAGCAGAGTTAAAAAAAGCAACAGGTGCTCACGCGGTGGAATGGAAGTTACGTCATGATGTAACAACCCTAAAACGCGCAAATGACCTACCTGGCATTAATGGTGTCCGCAATATTCTGGCAGTGAGCTCAGGTAAAGGTGGTGTAGGTAAATCCAGCACTGCGGTTAACTTAGCATTAGCATTAGCTCAAGAAGGCGCTAAAGTGGGTATTCTTGATGCGGACATTTATGGCCCGTCAATTCCTAACATGTTAGGAACAACATTAGAACGCCCAACATCACCGGATGGCCAGCATATGGCACCTATTATGGCTTATGGTTTGGCAACAAACTCAATTGGCTATTTGGTTACAGATGATAATGCAATGGTGTGGCGTGGCCCTATGGCGAGTAAGGCGTTAATGCAAATGCTGCAAGATACCTTATGGCCAGATCTTGATTATTTAGTGATTGATATGCCACCGGGAACTGGTGATATACAGCTAACATTGTCACAAAATATTCCAGTGACAGGTGCTGTCGTGGTGACAACACCGCAAGATATCGCGCTTGTCGATGCCATGAAAGGGATTGTCATGTTCAAAAAAGTGAACGTGCCCGTTTTAGGTATTGTTGAGAATATGAGTGCGCATATTTGTAGCAATTGTGGTCATGTTGAGCCAATTTTTGGTACAGGTGGTGCTGAAAAACTGGCTGAGAAATATCACACGCAATTGCTTGGACAAGTTCCTTTGCACATTTCATTACGTGAAGATCTTGACCGCGGGCAACCGACTGTAATGCGTGACCCTGAAGGTGAGTTCGCGGATATTTTCCGTGAGATTGCACTGACGATTTCATCATTAATGTATTGGGAAGGCGATAAAATCCCAACGGAAATCTCATTCCGCGCAGTGTAAAAATCACGCTTAAGGAGCTAATTTATTAGCTCCTTAAAGTCGCGAGCTACAAAATAAATTATTTTGTTATCTTCTCACTCTTTTTCTTCCTCTTTTTACGAAGATTATTCTTATTTCGTGATTATTTCTCTGCATATCATAATTAATTGATGAATAAATACATACTGTACCTATAATACTTCATATTGTATGAGGTCTTTTTTGATGTATTACGCTGACTGTTTTCTGTGGCAAATGCCTAAAAGGTGATTATGAAATTTTTAATTTTGATTGTTGTCCTCGTTCTGATTTTTATTTATTTCTATAACCGCATTGTGGCTATGCGTGAAGCGGTTATATCCAGTGAAACTGAAATATCTGTTCAATTAGATCGTCGTGGAAAAGTCTTTGATAGTTTACTTGCAACAGTAAAAAAATATTTGAGCCATGAGTCAGATGTTTTTAGCAAAATTACTGAGCTAAGAACAAAAGCGCAGAATGCAACAGGCGCTGAGGCTCGTGAAGCCGAGGACGCGTTGTCCAAAATGGTGACAAGCGGTGCAATCAATGTCGCAGTAGAAGCTTATCCTGAATTGAAATCGGATAAGATTATGGCGAATTTACAAGAAGAAATTGTTTCTACTGAGAATAAACTATCATTTGCTAAACGTGGTTATAACCGCGCATTAGAAGCTTATAAGGCATATATATCTTCTATGCCAGCAGTGTTCATAGTGGGTATTATGCCAAGTCTTAAAATTGATAAAGATTATTGGCGTCTTGATGAAGAAACAATTAAGAGTGAAGAATCTCGTCGTATTAATTTCGATTAATTACTCTTAGTGGTAAATACATATCAGGGCGATAAGTATAAGCCCTGATATGTCAATATATGACGTAATATAAGAGATAATCTATTTATGGATTTTAGAAACGTTATACGCAAAAATAATATCAGAACTCGATTGGTTATTATAAGTTATATTTTTATAATGCTAATTATCGGGCTGTTAGCAGATACAGCGACACATCCAAATAATAGAATGGATTTTTTCGCTAATATCGTCGCATTTATTACATTTGAACAATTACCTGTCGCCACATTTATTATTTTAGGTCTCACTGTTATTGGCTTACTTTATATTCATTTCCGTGGGCATAAAATGATGCTGGCGGGTATAGATGCCAAAGAAATTACTGCTGAAAATGCAAGTACGCCAGAAGAAAGGCAACTTTATAATATTTTGGAAGAGCTAAGTTTAAGTGCAACATTAGGCTATGTTCCTCATCTCTATATTTTAGACAGTGATGAGCCGAATGCGTTTGCTGCGGGTTGGTCATCAAGAAATGCATTAGTAGGTGTTACCAGAGGTTTATTACAAACACTTAATCGCCAAGAAACTCAAGCCGTTTTAGCGCATGAAGTTGGGCATATAATTCATGGTGATTCTAAATTGACGCTTTATGTGGGTATTTTGGCGAATGTGATTTTGACTGTAACGAATATATTTAGTCATATATTTATTCGTACTTCTGGTCGTAGCCGTAATAGTGCAGCAAATAAAGCACAGATTATTTTATTAGTTATGAATTTTGTGCTTCCTTGGATAACACAAATTCTCTATTTTTACTTATCTCGTACTCGGGAATATATGGCAGATGCCGCCGCAGTTGATTTAACGACGGATAATCAAGCTATGATTAGTGCGTTGAAGAAAATTTCAGGTCAGCATGAAAAACATGAGTATGATCACTCAACAACGGGTGACGCTTATCGCAGCGCTGCTTATATATTCAATAAGGGGGATTCCCTATTTTCAACGCACCCTTCTATTGAGAATCGTATTGCTGCGCTTGAAGGGCGCAAAGATTTTTAATTAAGATTAAAGTGAACATTCTAGGTATTTTGCATGTCTGTCTCACAGAAATAATTTGTTAACATTTGTTTTTGGGTTAATTTATTAGACTTAAAAACAAATATATCTTTTGAATTATCTTGTACATAGCCCTGAAGCTAGATTAGCTAAACTATGTGCAATTCTTTCCTATTTAGACAATTATAATGAATGATCAGCATGTTTTTGGGCGAGTTTGCTTTGTGATGCTGGAACCTCTTTGAATTACCTTCTATAATTCCGTCAACCAGATATATCCTTAAATGATTTGAGATGATTCTAGGTTGCATACGAAAGTGATATCAATAAACAAACGTTAGGTATCCGCGTAAATAAGATAAAAACTAACGTCAATAAGTGCATCCTATATTCATGTAACTTAAATTTTTTGAAGTATATAGAGGGATATATGTATTTTATTTCATATCTAGATTAACCAGGTTATTATTTTATGACTAACACAGGGCATCACTGTACTATAGTAGGTATATCGGGCGCATCGGCATCGGGAAAAAGTTTGATTGCAAGTACCTTATATCGAGAGTTACGCGAAAAAGTAGGTGATCATAATATCGGTGTTATACCAGAAGATTGTTACTATAAAGATCAGTCAGAAATGACAATGGAAGAGCGACTGAAAGTTAATTATGATCATCCCAATTCAATGGATCATAGCTTGCTTTATCAACACTTAAAAATGCTCAAAAGTGGTCAATCAGTCGAAATCCCTCAGTATGATTATGTTGCTCATAGTCGCAAAGAACACACCATTCATTTTAACCCCAAGAAAGTCATTATCATTGAAGGTATTTTATTATTGACCGATAAACGTCTACGTGAAGAGATGGATTTTTCGATCTTTGTTGATACTCCGCTTGATATTTGCTTGATGCGAAGAATAAAACGTGATGTAAATGAAAGGGGCAGAACATTGGATTCAGTGATTGACCAATATAATAAAACCGTTCGTCCTATGTTTTTGCAATTCATTGAGCCATCGAAACAATACGCAGATATTATTGTTCCTCGTGGTGGTAAGAATCGCGTTGCTATTGATATTTTAAAGGCAAAAATTAACGAATTTTGTCAAGAATAAACCTAATGATATTTAGGTTTTATACGGTGATAAATTATTTATGAATGGGGAGATAAACATGCGTCTTTGTGACCGAGATATTATTCAATGGTTAGATGAAGGTAAATTAGTCATTGATCCCCGCCCACCCATTGAAAGGATCAATGGCGCGACAGCAGATGTTCGTTTAGGTAATCAATTCCGTGTTTTCCGTGGACATACTGCGGCATTTATTGACTTAAGTGGTCCTAAAGATGAAGTCAACGCGGCATTAGATAGAGTCATGAGTGATGAAATTGTTCTGACTGATGATGAACCTTTTTTTCTACATCCGGGTGAGTTGGCACTTGCTGTTACACTTGAATCAGTGACTTTACCCGATAACCTAGTAGGATGGTTAGATGGTCGTTCATCACTGGCGAGATTAGGTCTTATGGTGCATGTTACTGCTCATCGTATTGATCCCGGTTGGTGTGGGCAAATTGTTTTAGAGTTCTACAACTCAGGTAAATTACCTTTAGCTTTACGTCCGGGGATGGTGATTGGCGCACTTAGCTTTGAGCCTTTATCAGGTAGTGCAGATCGACCTTATAACAGCCGACGCGATGCTAAATATAAAAATCAGCAAGGTGCTGTAGGTAGCCGTATAAGTGAAGACTGATTGTTGATCAGCAGAAGTATTATGGTGATGTGTAGTCTGCATACCGTTATACTTCTCCTTATTTTATTGTTTATCGCTCTTCACTACCTAAATTTATATATTTGTGTACACTGAATTAAGTATATTTAGCAGTATTTTATTTTTTTCAGGATATTTACGCCTAGATCCTTGGATGGAGTAATAGGCAAACAGGCATCATAATTAAGTGAGGGAAGAATGAAACGGTTTCTGACGACTCTTGTCATTTTATTGGTTGTTGTGGTTGTAGGTCTGACAGTATTAGTTATGCTAGTTAACCCTAATGACTTTAGACAATACTTGGTCGAAAAAGTAGAAAAGAAAAGTGGCTATCAACTTGATTTTAAAGGTGATATGCGCTGGCATGTTTGGCCTACACTCAGTATTATAACTGGACCGGTTTCTCTCACTGCCCCTAATGCTAATCAGCCTGTTTTAAGTGCTGAAAATGTACGTCTTGATGTTGAATTGTGGCCTTTACTTTCCCATCATTTATCTGTTGAACAAATTGTTGTTGATGGCGCAGTTATTCGTAGCACGCCGGAAAGTGATCCTCAACAAAATGATAACTCACCAATTGCGCCAGAAGGTCGCCAACCTATAGCGAATAAAACAGAAAAAAGCCAATGGTTGTTAGATATTGAGAAAGTTGAAATAACTAATAGTTTAATCATTTGGAGAACCCAAAATGATGAACTGAATTTGCGTAATATTAACCTCTCTTTGAAAAAGGATGATGCGAAAAATATTACGGCTAAATTTAGTGGTAATTTAAATAAAAACCAACAAGAATTCACTTTTGATACGCGGGCAAATATTGATATTTCCCAATTAGCACGTCAAGTTACAGGGCAAGTTACTCAGTTTGATTATACTTTTACTGGCGTTGATTTACCTGAAGGTGGGATATCAGGAAGCTTTATCAGTGATTTTATCTATAAAAAAGGTGATATCGAAACAGCAAGTTTAAATAACATTGCTATTAAAGCAAATGAGAGTGAATTAGCGGGTAAAATGTCGATAGCATTTGCTTCAATACCTGAAATTGATATTGAATTCTCCTCGACAATGTTAAATCTCGATAAATTGTTAGGAATTCAACCTAAGAAGCCAACTGCGGAGGATAATAATAATCCCGCACGCGTTGGTGTTAAGCCAGTTATTTCTGGTAAAGATAACCAAAAATATGATTTATCTTCTTTGAAATCATTTAAAGGAGACATTCAATTAAACATTGATAGTCTTATTTATCGAGGGATGTCTGTCAGTGATGTTCATTTATTAGCGAAAAACCAAGCACCTGAATTAACGATAGCAACGTTTTCAGGGAAAGCTTTTGGTGGTCAGTTCGCATTGCCGTTAACAATTAATTATAGCCAGATACCCGCTCAGATATCGGCAAAACCGAATATTCAAAATATTAATCTAACGCCATTGTTGCAGGCATTTAATATGCCAGAAACGCTTAGCGGTATTGTCACTATTAATGCTTCTTTATCAGGGCCTGGTTATGACGATTATGCTGTGAAAAATTTATGGCAAGGGCCTATTAATTTCAGTTTACAAAATGCGCGTTTGTCTGGACTTAATATTCCTTTATTAATCCAGCAATCTATTTCTCGTGTAACCAATAAAATCAATGCGCCTGTAAATAGCGGTAATTATACAGAAGTTGAATCATTCACAGTGAAT
This sequence comes from Providencia sneebia DSM 19967, assembly GCF_000314895.2. Classification (GTDB taxonomy): domain Bacteria; phylum Pseudomonadota; class Gammaproteobacteria; order Enterobacterales; family Enterobacteriaceae; genus Providencia; species Providencia sneebia. The sequence continues at coordinate 1,601,241 of NZ_CM001773.1, forward strand.
GGCCGTTTAAATAAAGGCATCATGAATGTTCAATCAATGAAAGCAGTTTCCCCATTAGTCTTAATTACAGGGCAAGGTTGGACAAATGTTGCAGCCGAGACGTTGGACGTTAATTTAGGTGTGCAAATTTCTCAAGGGTGGGGCGGTGATTCTCGTTTCATCCAACAATTACAATCAATGGTGATCCCTTTACGTATTTACGGTGGTTGGGATAATTTGCAATATCAATTGAATGTTGAAAAATTGATACGTGATGAATTAAAGAATCAAGCTAAAGAAGCTATCGGAAATTGGTTACAAAAAGAAGAAAAACAAGGGATTAATAATTTATTGAATGCATTATAATTTTTAGATAATTGTATTTTTCACCTAACACTCTGCTGATGTGGAGTGTTAGGTGAAGTTTAAATGATATTATTTATTTTTATTTAGCCATTTTCACGTTTTTGATTTGATTTTTAAAATCCAAATGTTCTTGCGATGCCTGATAAAGGTGACAAGCGATTTTTATTTTGCCAAGTTTTGCTGAAAGATGTTCATTTTGACTTTGGCGGAAATTCCCATTTTTGGCATAATCACCATTTTCGTCCATTACTGCTTTAAATTCTTTTATTAGCACATCAATTTGTACGCCTAACTTACCTAAAATATTAGAAGTATTTGCTCTATTTAGATTTTGCGGCATTAGGGTTGGAATATTTTGTAACTGATTAATTAAATAAACAAATGTCGATTTAGGTGTCTCTATTTTGTCATTATAATTGAGTGGTTGAGTAATGCTCAATCTTCTTAATATCGTTGGAGCAATCATTTTGTCTCGTGAACTTTACTATTTAAGTTCACAAAATTATTTAATAGATGCGTTGTGAATTCTTTAAAAAAACGCAGCTATTCTTGTCTATATTGAGCAGTTTTTTAATTTAAGTGGTGGTGAATTTTTCTATCAGCACTGTTTTTGAACAGAGTAATGATGAATTAGTACAATAAAAAATACCGGCAGATGATGTGATCCACCGGTATTTTAAGTTTATGAAACTTCAGTTAAAGCTTTATTCCTCTTCTTCATCTTCTTCATGAGGTTTTGGTGGAATAATTAAGACTTTATTGATGCGGTGGCTATTGACCTCTAACGGTTCGAAAATACAACCGTTGATTTCAACTTGTTCTCCAACTTCTGGAACGCGTTGAAGATGTTCCATCAATAAGCCTGCAATTGTTTCATATTCTCGCTTGTCATCCAGCGCCATTGGAATAAACAGGATCAAATCTTCTAATGGCATAAATCCATTAGCAATCCACGCACCATCTTCCCGTTTTTGAATATCATGACGTGAGTCATTTTCTTCTTCACCGTCAGGTAAGTTACCTGCAATGGTTTCCATAACATCGGTCAATGTCACAATACCTTCGATAGAACCAAACTCATCAACTACAAAAGCAAAGTGAGTATGAGCTTTACGGAACTGTTCGAGCGCTTTGAGTAATGACAAACCTTCTGGGAAAATGAGTGGTTGCGTGATGAGTTGGCGTAAATTGAGGGGTACGCCACTCAATTGTTGCTTCACCAAGTCAAGAACATGGATAACACCAACCGGCTCATCACTGACTGTTTCATCTATCACCACAAAACGTGAATGTGGATTTTTTTCCATCACTTGTAATAAATCACTGGCTGATTTATTGATATCAAGATAATCAACATCGTGACGAGAAGTCATGATGCTTTCAACGTTGCGCTGTGCCATGCCTAACACACGAGCAATCATTTGACGCTCTTGAGGATCAAAGACAGATTGATTATCTGCAATCAGGTCAGATGTGCGTGAATCTAGCTCTGCACTTTCGTGCTTGCCACTAAGAATACGCAATACAGCTTCAGCGGTGCGCTCACGTAATGGTCGTGTTCCTTTAAGGTATTTACGGCGGTTAAATTGTGCAAATTGGTTAAGCACTTCAATCATAATAGAGAAGCCAATCGCAGCGTATAGATAACCTTTAGGGATCGCATAACCGAAACCTTCAGCAACTAAGCTGAAACCTATCATAAGCAAGAAGCTTAGACATAGGATGACAATGGTTGGGTGGTTGTTGACAAAGCCAGTTAATGGTTTACTTGCCCATATCATCAGCATCATTGCAATAGTAACAGCTGCAACCATTACGCCAATATGGTCAACCATTCCCACTGCGGTAATAACCGAATCAAGTGAGAAAACGGCATCTAGAACAATAATTTGTGCAACAACTGCCCAGAAGTTCGATGTTTTTCGTTGAGTATTGGTATGTTCATCTCCCCCCTCAAGTCTTTCATTTAGCTCCATTGTGGCTTTAAACAAGAGGAATATACCTCCGAGTAGCATGATTAAATCACGGGCACTAAATGGATGATCAAATAAGGTGATCAGTGGCTTGGTGAGAGTAATGAGCCAACATAGGCTAAATAACAGAATCACACGCATCACGAGCGCTAACATCAGACCCGTTACACGAGCTCTGTCACGCAATTTTTGCGGGAGTTTATCTGCCAAAATGGCGATAAAAACAAGGTTATCAATACCAAGAACGATTTCTAGAACGATAAGGGTGGCAAGTCCTGCCCAAATCGAAGGATCTGCGATCCATTCCATACAGTTTGTTTTACCTTCTGATATGACGGCTTATACCGACTTGTGAATAATGCGGTTTGTTGGGCTAAATTTCAATAAGAATTCACGGATGTTGTATGATTATCTATAAATAATATTCAGTTAACGTCATCGATTGCATCAATTGCTACCACGCAGCCCAAACCTGAGTTAACATGTGATCCTGTTAACAGAATTGTCAGCAAATAGCTGGCGTGATCCTAATCAGACAGGAGTGTTTCATGTCAAAGCAACAGATTGGCGTTGTCGGTATGGCTGTGATGGGGCGTAACCTCGCGCTTAATATTGAAAGCCGTGGTTATTCCGTCTCAATTTTCAACCGCTCAAAAGACAAAACAGATGAAGTGATTGCTGAAAATCCAGGGAAAAAATTAGTTCCCAACTATACGATTGAAGAGTTTGTTGACTCTCTGGAAAAACCGCGTCGTATCTTGTTGATGGTTAAAGCGGGTGAAGCGACAGATAAAACAATAGCTGCATTGACGCCACACCTTGATAAAGGTGATATCCTCATTGATGGCGGGAACACGCTGTATAAAGATACTATCCGTCGTAATCGCGAATTGTCAGACCAAGGCTTCAATTTTATTGGTACGGGTGTTTCTGGTGGTGAAGAAGGCGCATTAAAAGGGCCTTCTATCATGCCTGGTGGTCAAAAAGAAGCTTATGAGCTTGTTGCGCCTATCCTAAAAGAAATTGCTGCAAAAGCGGATGGTGAACCTTGTGTTGCTTATATTGGTTCGGATGGTGCTGGCCATTACGTCAAAATGGTTCACAATGGTATCGAATATGGCGATATGCAATTAATCGCTGAAGCATATTCTTTATTAAAAGGCGCACTCAACCTGAGTAATGAAGAACTGGCTGATATTTTCTCAGACTGGAACAAAGGTGAGCTAAGTAGCTATCTTATTGAGATCACTGCTGATATCTTCAAGAAAAAAGATGAAGAAGGCAACTATCTTGTTGATGTCATTCTTGATGAAGCAGCAAATAAAGGAACAGGTAAGTGGACCAGCCAAAGTGCTTTGGATTTAGGTATTCCACTGACTCTGATTACTGAATCTGTGTTTGCTCGCTATATCTCTTTCTTGAAAGATCAGCGTGTTGCAGCGTCTAAAGTGTTGACGGGTCCTACACCAAAAATTGTTGAAGGCGATAAAAAAGAGTTTGTTGAAAAAGTTCGCCGTGCACTGTACCTCGGTAAAATTGTCTCTTATGCTCAAGGCTTCCAACAACTAAAAGCGGCTTCAGAAGAGTACAATTGGGATCTTCATTACGGTGAAATTGCTAAAATTTTCCGTGCAGGTTGTATTATCCGTGCTCAATTCCTGCAAAAAATCACGGATGCTTATAATGAAAATCCGCAGATTGCCAACTTGCTATTAGCACCTTACTTCAAGAAAATTGCTGATGAATATCAGCAAGCATTGCGTGATGTTGTATGTTATGGCGTACAAAATGGTATTCCAACACCAACATTCTCAGCGGCTATTTCTTATTATGATAGCTATCGTGCTGCGGTGTTACCCGCTAATTTAATCCAAGCACAACGCGATTATTTTGGTGCGCATACATACAAACGTACAGATAAAGAGGGCGTTTTCCATACTGAATGGATGGAATAATTTCATTAAGTTAAGATAATATCTGGAATAGGTGAGGTGCTGAAATTTCAGCACCTTTTTTGTTAAAAATTATCGTAAAATGTTATATATTCAACACGTATGATTTAATGTGCTGATGAATTCAATTGTCCATTTCATGTTATTTATAGTTCGGGTTTGTTATCGTAACGCTAAACACGCCATTTTACTCTTCCAATTGTAGATCCCTATTTATGTTCAAGTTTCTTATTTTATTACTATTAATTGTTTTACTTAGCCCATTGGCGATTGATTTGTATCTGCCAACAATACCCGCGATTGCGGTGGCATTAGATACGGAGCAACCGATTGTTCAGTCAACAATTTCGCTATTTATTTTAATTTTTGGAGTAGGGCAATTAATTTCAGGGCCATTGGTTGATCGATATGGGCGTAAACCCATTGCTATCACCGGTATAGCGATTTATATCATTGGTTCGATTGTTGCGGCACTTGCCAATTCAATTGAACTGTTTATTGCTTCTCGGATACTGCAAGGTATTGCGGTATGTTGTACTGGCGTGGTCGCGTTTAGTGGTGTTCGCGACAGAATGAACGGAACAGAAGCAGCGAAAGCCTTTGGTTTTTTAAATGGTACATTGAATATTGTGCCTGCGTTAGCGCCATTATTAGGTGGTTTACTGGCAGAAGCTTGGGGTTGGCGAGCACCTTTTTGGTTCTTGGCTTTATACGCGGTATTATTATTAATCCTTGTTGTGGCATTTTTGCCTGAAACGCGCCCTGAAAGTCTGAAACACATTAAAAAAATCCAATTTAACCATTATCTACACATATTACGGAATAAAAATTTCTTAGTTTTTGCTTTAGTGAATGCAGGTAGCATGGGAATGGTGTTGACGTATGTTTCCTTTGCTCCTAGTGTTTTAATGAATGAATATAATTTAACGCCACTGGAATTTTCGTTAGTTTTTGGTGCTAATGGTTTTTGGATTATGATGGCAAGTTATATCGCTAACCATTATATTCCCAAAATAGGCCGCCCGAACTGTTTAAAAGTAGGTAGTTTATTTATGGCCGTTGGCGGAATTGGCTTGCTGTCAGCATCAACAATACTAACCAGCTTAGACTATGACCACTGGTTAGTTTATATGCTTCCCGTAGCTTGTGCATGTACTGGACTGGCATTTATGATGGGAACCGCGACCAGCTATGCATTAGAACCATTTGAAAAAGAAGCCGGTACGGCATCAGCATTAGTTGGATTTGTTCAAATGGCAGGTGGTGCTGTGATTGGTTTAGTGGCAATTAACTCGTTTTTGCCAGAAAAACAGGTTTTGGCACTTGTCATGTTCTTAGGCTGTATTTTGGGCTTTATTGCGAGAAAAGCGAGCTTAAAGCTTGTCGCACATAATTAAATTCAACAGAAGAATTGATAAGGCAGGTTATGATGATTAATCCTTTATTGAAGCAGCCTAGAGTGGCTAAAGGTGATGTATTTTGAACGTGAATACATCACCATAGACAGCGTTCTATGGTAATAATCAATTTAATAGAAGGATATTGTTACCATGAGTGAAAAACACTGGTCAAAAACGCAATTACTGCATGAAGTTGTTCAGAATCCCAATATTCATGTGAAAGGGCAACATAGCTATTATAGTGATTGCTGGGATAAAGGTTTTGAGCAATCTGTTGTGCGCTATTTGCAAGGAGATGAATTTAGCCGTGATTGGCAACTTCCTTGGCAAGTCGACCAACTTTATATTGGCGACTATGTTTGTATTGGTAGTGAAGCCGTTATTTTAATGGGTGGAAATCATACACATAGAATTGATTGGTTCTGTTTGTATCCATTTGTTGAACATATTGCAGATGCTTATGTAGGCAAAGGCGATACCATTATTGGCGATGGCGCTTGGATCGGCATGCGCGCATTTATCATGCCTGGAATTAAAATCGGGGAAGGCGCTGTCATTGCTGCAAATAGTGTGGTTGTTAAAGATGTTGAGCCCTACAGCATTGTGGGTGGAAATCCTGCAAAACAGATCAATTATCGCTTTGCACCAGATGTGATTGCAGAACTATTATCTTTAAAAATATATGATTGGCCGGAAGATAAGTTTAAGGCATTAACGCCTTATCTATGCAGTTCTGATTTATCGCAATTGAAGAAAGCATTAGCGGATTATCATCAAAAATAACCCTAGTAATTTTTTGTAATTACTTGCTATTGTGATGTTTATTAAATAAGGGAATGACATTTCATTCCCTTATTTTTGAAGGTTATTTTTTGCTAATCAGGTAGCCAAAGACAAAGCCGATACCCGCTGCAATGGTTACTGAGGTGAGAGGATTGTTTTTCACTGTGTCGGCAGTATTATTTAGAACATTACAACCCTGAGCTGCACATTTTCGTATTGTGCCTTTGATTTGTTGTTCTGGTGAATCAGTGACTTCACCATAGGTTTGCTGTGCTGTCCCCGCCACTTCTTGCGCTTTATTTTCAGCTCTTTCAAATAATCCCATTATATTTTCCTTAATAGTGAACAATCATCATTATTAAGTTTAGCAGTTAATCAAAATTTAGGTGGTTATTGATGTAACTATTTAAAAATTTACTCTTCTAAACGAATAAATTCAATCAGAGTTGGATTGGCAATCCGTTGATAATCTTGCGCATTTAGAATAATCGATTTTTCGAGTGTGCCCGCATTAAAAGCCAATTCATCAAAGCGAGTAAATAAATAGGGATCTGCAATAAGCTTTAAATTAGGGTGGAAACTAAATGGTGGGATCGCACCAAATACGCAATGAGTTAGCTCATCAACCTCTTTTGGGCTTGCTAATGAAGCACGCGTACCACCTATAGCGACTGCTATTTTACTTAAATCGGCTTGTTTATCCGCAGGTAGAATGGCTAAAACATGTTGACGAATGCCATTCCCTTTTACATGGCAGACAAGGCCTTTAGCGCCCTGACCTAATTGAGTTCCGCGGATTTTTGCGACTTCTTCGGATTTTCCTGCCGTTGGGTGCGCCATAACTCGGTATTTAGCCTGATGCTTGTCGAGCAGTTCTGTTAATTGACTAAAAATAGGTTTATCTAACACGGTTATTGCCTTTTTATATCTTGAAAATATAAGTATCTATGATGATAACATTTATCTTATAGAGATGTTGGGAGGTCAAATAGAAAGGTATTACAATGCAAAGATGGAAACTGCCTGTGATCAGCAGGCAGTAAGTAGGTTATTGGTGGCGTTCTTTTAATTTTTGGATAATCTTACTTAAATCCAAATCTTGGTCTTGTAGTAAGACTAATAAATGGTAAACCAAGTCTGCGGCTTCATTCGTGAGTTCTTCTCTGTCATGAACAGTGGCAGCAAGAGCTGTTTCAACACCTTCTTCGCCCACTTTTTGCGCAATACGCTTTGTACCGCTAGCATAAAGGCTCGCGGTATAAGAACTTGTGGGGTCAGCTGTTTTACGCGATTTGAGTAGTGTTTCTAGCTCGAACAAAAATCCCCAGTCACTTTGCGCAGGGGCAAAACAACTTTCTGTTCCATTATGGCAAGTAGGGCCGACGGGTAAGACTAATGCCAGTAAGGTGTCGCTGTCACAATCTGGATAGATATCAACCAAGTTAAGAAAATTGCCTGATGTTTCGCCTTTGGTCCATAAACGCTGTTTTGTTCTCGAATAAAAGGTGATCCGGCCTTCTTTTAAAGTAGCTTGTAATGCTTCTTGATTCATATAACCAAGCATTAGTACATCACCCGAAATTGCATGCTGAATAACGACAGGCATCAGTTCATTCACTTTTTCCCAAGCGAGTTGGTTGCATTGTTCTGTTGTTAACATAATCTAATTTGAACTCCATTTTCGGCAAGATACTGTTTTAATTCACCAATATTAATAATTTGTTTATGAAAGACTGAAGCGGCAAGTGCACCATCAACGCCTGCATCAGAAAAAGCATCTAGAAAATGGACTTTTTCACCCGCACCGCCCGAAGCAATTAAAGGTACATGGCAAATTTCGCGTACAGTTTTGAGTTGTTTAAGGTCATAACCTTGACGTACTCCATCTTGGTTCATCATATTTAAGACAATTTCACCAGCACCACGTTGCTGTACCTCTTGCACCCAATCGACGGTTTTCCAATTTGTTTGTGTTGTGCGTTTTTCATCGCCAGTGAATTGATATACAAGATAATCACCTGATGCTTCATCAAACCAAGTATCAATACCGACGACAATACATTGCACACCAAAACGATCAGCAAGGCGGCTGATTAATGTTGGATCACTCAGGGCAGGCGAGTTGATGGAGATTTTATCAGCGCCAAATGACAGAATTTGTGCAGCATCGTCAACACTTTTGATGCCACCAGCAACACAAAATGGAATATCAATGACTTCCGCAACTTTTGAAACCCAGCTTTTATCAACAACTCGGCCATCAGAAGATGCGGTAATATCATAAAATACCAGCTCATCCGCACCTTCTTGCGCATAGCGTTGAGCTAGAGGCACAATATCACCAATAATTTCATGGTTGCGAAACTGAACCCCTTTAACAACTTGCCCATCACGAACGTCTAAACAGGGAATTATGCGTTTTGCCAGCATTCAATTGCCTCCGCGACAGTAAATTTACCTTCAAGTAGCGCTCGTCCAACAATCACACCAGCCGCACCAGAAGCAGGAATCGCAGCGATATCATCTAAAGAACCAATCCCACCAGATGCTTGAAATTCAATATCAGGATATTTTTGGCTTATCTCTTGATATAAGTTCACATTAGAACCCGCTAAAGTACCATCCTTTGAAATATCGGTACATAACACATGTTTTAAGCCATAAGGCTGATACATTTCAATAGCTTGTTCAAGTGATAAATTCGAATTTTCTTGCCAACCACTAATGGCGATTTCTTTCACACCTTGTGGGTTAATTCGCACATCGAGTGCTAATACAATGGCATCACCACCATAACGTTGAAACCAAGTTTTGACTAGCTCGGGCTGTTTTACTGCGGTAGAGCCAATGACGACACGAGTTGCACCAGCGTCAAGTAATGCTTTTACATCATCTTCTGTTCGAATTCCGCCGCCGACTTGCACAGGAACAGATACACCTGCTAGTAATGTTTTGAGCAAAGGAATCTGACGTTTTTTAGGATCTTTTGCGCCCGTCAAATCGACAAGGTGGAGTAATTTTGCGCCTTCTTGCTCATATTGTTGTAAGCGAGGCAGTGGGTTATCCCCATAAGCGGTTTGCTTGGCATAATCGCCTTGATGCAATCGGACAACATTGCCATCAATTAAATCTAATGCAGGAATGATCATCTTTATGACATCTCCAAAAAGTTTTGGATGAGGCGTGAACCCGCAGCACCAGAGCGTTCAGGGTGAAATTGCACACCATAAAAGTTATCTTGATTTACTGCGCTACTAAATGCATTGCCATATTGTGTTTGGGCAATGGTATTTTCTGAAATTGGCATGGAATAACTGTGCACAAAATAGAAGTAAGCATCATCATTGATCCCTTTAAATAGCGGATTACCAGCTAGTGGTTTGACTTGGTTCCAACCACTATGCGGAACGGGTAGGCCATTAGCATCCATTTTTTGTACTGGACTTGGGATTAAATCAAGTAAAGGAATTGGTGTTTCACCTTCATCACTGACGCTGCCCATTAATTGCATTCCTAAACAAATACCTAATACAGGTTGAGTAAGTGCTTTTATTAATGGCACAAGTTCACGTTCTTGAAGTTGTTGCATAGCAGCACTTGCTGTTCCAACACCCGGTAGGAAAACCTTATCAGCTTGTAAAATCGTGTTGGTATCTCGGCTAATTTGCGGCTCATAGCCTAGGCGCTTTATCGCATAGGCTACGGAGGACAAATTAGCACAGCCAGTATCAAGAATGACAACATTCATCAAAGCACTCCTTTTGAACTCGGCAATGTATCTCCTTCAACACGGATTGCTTGGCGTAATGTACGGCCAAACACTTTAAATAAGCTTTCGGCTTTGTGATGATCGTTTTTACCTTTTGTTTTGAGGTGTAAAGTACAACCCATAGCATAAGAAAGAGAGCTGAAAAAGTGTTCAATCATTTCAGTACTCAGGTCACCAACGCGTTGGTATTTAAATTCCGCTTTATATTCAAGGTGAGGGCGGCCAGAAATATCAAGGGCACAACGCGCTTGGCACTCATCCATTGGCAGCACGAAACCAAAACGTGCAATACCGCGTTTGTCACCAAGCGCCACTCGCAATGCTTCACCCAGAGCTAAACCAGTATCTTCAACGCTGTGGTGATCATCAATAAATAAGTCGCCTTTAACATCAATGTTTAGACGAAAACCGCCATGTGTGGCAATTTGGTCTAACATGTGGTCAAAGAAACCCACTCCAGTATTAATTGTGCTACCACCTTCTCTGTCTAACCAGACCTCAACGGTAATATTGGTCTCTTTGGTGACACGCTCGACCAGAGCATAACGGTCACGTTTGGTTAATTTGTCAGTGATCGCAATCCAATCAAGTAATTCAGGGTTATATTGCAAACCTTGAATTCCCATATTTTCAGCAAGCTGTAAATCAGTTTCGCGATCGCCAATCACATAACTATTTGCGGTATCTAGTTGCCCATCAGTCAGATATTTTTCAACTAAACCTAATTTTGGTTTACGACATTCGCAATTATCCGCAGGTTTATGAGGACAAATTAAAACTTCATCAAAGTTGATTCCTTGTGACTCAAAAACTTGCATCATTAAGTTATGCGGTGGCTCAAAATCAGCAGTTGGGAAACTATCTGTCCCTAATCCATCTTGATTAGTGACCATAATCAAACGGTAGTTAGCTTTTTGGAGTGCTAACAAACTGGGTATCACTGCTTTTTCAAAGGCTAATTTAGTTAAGCTATCGACTTGAAAATCTGTGGGTGGCTCAGTAATTAATGTCCCATCACGATCAATAAACAGTATTTTTTGGCTCATGAGAATTTCCTATTTTCAGATTTAGCAAAGGGCTGCGATAGCTTCAATAACGCGAGTATTTTCAGTTTCTGTTCCGATAGTAATACGCAAACAGTTAGTCAAACCGGGTTGTTTGCCTTGGTCACGAAGAATAATGCCTTGATCCCAAAGTGCTTTGAATACTTTATTGCCATCCGTAAAGTGTACTAAAATATAATTGGTCTCACTTGGGTACACTTTTTCAACAATAGAGAAATCCTTTAGTGCTTCACTTAACGCAATCCGATTTTCTGTCACCATGGCAACACGACGTTGCATCTCGGCAATTCCTTCCTTATTCAAGGCTTGAGCTGCAATCATGGCAACGGGGGTTGATAACGGATAAGGTGCAATAACCTTTAACAGCATTTCAATAATTTCGGCAGATGCAATGGCAAATCCACAACGTAAACCTGCTAGCGCAAATGCTTTAGAAAGTGTTCTTAATATGACTAGATTCGGGTATTTTTCGAGCCAACTGGTGACACTATATTGTGGGCAAAATTCAATATAAGCCTCATCAACAACCACTAGCGCACGACCTGCAGTCAGCTCAAGAACGTCAACTAACTCTTGATTATCAATTATGTTACCCGTCGGGTTATTGGGGCTACAAATATAAACAAGTTTTGTATTGGTAAGGTTTTCGCGTATCGCATCAACATTTAATGACCAATTAGGCAACGTAGCAATTTTCTTTTGCTCTACACCAAATGCTTCTGCGCTAACACTGTACATGCCATAGGTTGGTGGGCAGAACATCACCGCATCTTTTCCCGGCTCACAAAATGTGCGGATCAACAATTCAATCGCTTCATCAGCACCGCGACAAACAAGCACTTGTTCTGGCGCAACATCAGCATACGCCGCATAGTTGAGAATAACATCAACAGGTTGGCACTCAGGGTAGCGGTTGAGATTTTGTTGATTAAATTGATATTCTGGCGCTATAGGATATTCGTTTGCATTCAGCCAAACATCACCTTTTCCTCCTAAGCGACGGGCGGATAAATAAGGCGTCATCTCTTTGACATTTTCTCGAGCAAGGTTTGCTGCATTAAAATTTTGGCTCATTATCCACCCCTAATCCTGTTTTTTTGAGTTCATTAACACGCAGTGTGACGGCATTTTTGTGAGCGGTGAGGCTTTCAGCTTGGGCTAATGTTTCAATTGTTGTTGCAAGCCCTAATAAACCTTGAGCAGAGAGTTTTTGCACTGTCATACGCTTCATAAAATCAGCAAGACCTAAGCTTGAATAAGTCGAAGTATAGCCGTAAGTCGGTAGAACATGATTGGTGCCAGATGCATAATCTCCTGCTGATTCAGGTGACCAATCACCAACAAAAACAGAGCCTGCATTGGTGATGCTATTGACTAAATCATCAGCATTGCGTGTTTGTAAGATCAAGTGTTCAGGGCCATAACGATTACTAATTTCAACACATTGTTCAACTGAATCAGCAATGATCACTCGGCTTGATTTAAGTGCTTCTCTCGCAATATTTGCACGAGATAACAGGGCAAGCTGTTTTTCAGTTTCATCAACAACACGTTGAGCAAAATCAGCATTATCAGTCAATAAAATAACTTGTGAATCAGGACCATGTTCAGCTTGCGATAAGAGGTCTGAAGCGGTAAATGCTGGATTTGCTAAGCTATCTGCGATGACAAGGACTTCAGATGGACCTGCTGGCATATCAATGGCAGCACCATCATGAGTTTGGCTGACTTGGCGTTTTGCTTCAGTGACATAAGCATTGCCCGGGCCAAAGATCTTATCGACAGAAGGAATACTTTCAGTTCCGTATGCCATCGCAGCAATAGCTTGGGCGCCACCGACTTGGAAAATCTCGGTGATATTGCAAAGTTTTGCTGCATATAAAATTTCATCCGCAATAGGTGGCGGTGAACATAAGATGACTTTTCGGCAACCTGCAATATTGGCTGGAATACCTAACATCATGATGGTTGATAACAGTGGCGCAGAGCCGCCCGGGATATATAAACCAACTGCATCAATAGGTCGAGTGACTTGCTGACAAATTACACCCGGCTGTGTTTCAACACAGATAATTTCAGGTTTTTGCGCTTCATGAAAACGGCGAATATTGTCAATTGCCGTTTTCATCGCGAGTTTAATGTCATTGCCAAGACGAGATTCTGCCTCATCAACTAATTTAGCAGAAACTGGAATCGTTGAAATTGCTGTTTTATCAAAACGTTGACTTAATTCAATGATCGCTTTATCACCTTGCAATTTTACTTGTTCAATAATCTGTTTTACTGTTGAACTAATATTATCTGAAGCGGCAATCGCAGGGCGAGTGAGTAATGCCTTTTGTTCATCAGCACTGCATGTCGACCAAAGAATAGGTTGGTTAAATCCCGTTTCCATTAGCATTACTCCATCATTTTTTCAATTGGTAGAACGAGAATGGAACTTGCTCCTAATGCTTTGAGTTTTTCCATTGTTTCCCAGAATAGCGTTTCGCTACTGACCATGTGCATTGCAACGCGATTCTGATCGCCCGCCAAAGGAAGTAATGTTGGTCTTTCAGCGCCCGGCAATAATGCAATGATTTCTTCTAGGCGCTCACTTGGCGCGTGTAGCATGATGTATTTAGATTCACGAGCTTGTATAACACCTTGAATGCGCGTCATCATGCGGTCAATGAGTTGTTGTTTATCGGACGACATTTCGCCATCACGTTGAATGAGGCAAGCTTTAGAACGATAAATGACTTCAACTTCTTTAAGACCATTAGCTTCCAGTGTTGCACCTGTTGAAACAAGGTCACAAATAGCATCAGCGAGACCGGCACGAGGCGCAACTTCAACAGAACCATTCAATAAGCAAGATTTAAATTGAATGCCTTTTTCATCAAAATAGCGTTTTAGTAAGTATGGATAAGAGGTGGCGATACGTGAGCCATTTAAACATTCTGCATTGGTGTAATTAAAGTCAATAGGTGCGGCAAGAGAAAGTCGGCAGCCACCGAAATCTAAACGGCGTAATGTTTTAAAATTACATTGGCTATTACCTTGGGCGCGACGGCTTAATAACTCTTCTTCAAGCACGTTTTCACCGATAATACCTAAGTCAACGACATCATCCATGACTAAACCGGGGATATCGTCATCACGTACACGAAGTAAATCAATAGGCATATTTTCTGCATAAGCAATCAGTCGTTGCTGCTGTAGATTAATTTTAACGCCGCAGCGAGCGAGCAGTTCTCTTGAACCATCACTTAGGCGACCAGATTTTTGAATTGCAATTCTTAACCGTGATTTGTCTAACATAAATTTACCCTGCTTATTCTGTAATATCTTTTTGATTAATAATAAAAAAACCCTCGGAAGATTATCTTCCGAGGGTTCTCTTTAATTTCGCATTCAGCCACCGGAAGAGTTGTTGATCGTCTTCCAGCACACATCGCCCAAAAGACTAATCAGGATGATGGTGATGATGATGGTTGCGTGAAATACGAGTCATAATAACTTCCGTTCTATAAAATTAATGATTATGTTAATTGCTTAAACATTCAATACATATCAACCTATCCGATTTGTGCTATGTAATGCAACCTTTTTTTCAAAATAAACAATAATAATTTTATCATGGTTATTTATAGTGATTAATCGCTTAAATAATTTAAACTCGGCAATAAATAGGTTAATAAGGTAGAGAGATGATTAGCTGAATAATGCATGCCAGAGCTTATGAAGTTAGTAACCGTTGTCATGAGTTAATGTTCATGGCATAAAATAGATTTTTATAAAGATTATTCTTTAATGCATTGTTTTTCTTTTATTTTTTGATGAAACCGTGCTCGTGATATTGCTTGGTTTAAATGCATTAAATTATTCTCAACTGCCGATTTGTTTTTTCTTTCATTTATGCGCTTTGATTTGTCATTTTTCGCCAATGTTAATGTAAATATTTCCTTGTTGATATAACGGCTTTTTTCAATCTTTGATATAAAAAAATGAGATGTAATTTGTTGTTTTATCATTATAACAGACCCTATTAGATAACTTGGAATAGTTGAGATCAAATCATAAAATTCAGTCGCTTTAAATTGAATTATTGAGAATTATTTGGCCTTTTTAGCTGAGAAAGTCATTATCATTAATAAGAAAAATTTCTTCTTTTGGAATAGAGTTCAATATATTCAAAAAAATCTTATAAACCCTACTAAGAAGGTGCGAAATGAAGAAAGTGACAATTATTGGATTAGGTTGGTTAGGATTACCATTAGCAAGTGCTCTGTTAGCAGAGGACATTGTTGTTGCTGGTAGCAAAACAACATCTGATGGCGTGGCGGCTGCGCGTGCGATTGGTATTGATTGCTATCAACTACAATTAACACCTGAATTAGAGTGCGATACTGAGGATTTGCAGCAATTAATGGAAGATAGTGATGCGGTTGTGATTTTGTTACCGCCTTCTAAGGTGAGTGTAACCGCTTATATTGATGCTATTCAGCAACTTGTCGATACAGCAATAGCATTTCGTGTACCGCGGATTATTTTTACTTCATCAACATCTGTTTATGGCAATGTATCCGGTGAAATAAGTGAAGATAGCGCACGCCAAGCAGAAACACGTTCAGCTCAGTCATTAATTGATGTTGAAAATTGGCTACATGCATTACCTAATATTTCAGTTGATGTGTTGAGACTCGCTGGATTAGTCGGTGATCATCGCCATGCCGGGCGTTTTTTAGCAGGAAAAACCGACCTTAAAGGTGCACTGCAGCCTGTCAACATTGTGCATCAGGATGATGTGATTGAGGCTATTAAATTGTTACTACGTCAGCCTTCTGGTGGACATATTTACAATCTTTGTGCTCCAGAGCATCCGAGTAGAGCTAATTTTTATCGCCAAGCGACGCAAGCATTACATCTTGAACTGCCTGAATTTATGGAAGAAAAAGAGAAAATAAATGGCAAAATCGTTAATGGGAATCGTATTTGCCATGAATTGGGGTTTGAATATCAGTACCCAAACCCACTCAATATGCCAATGAGTATTTAACTATTTTAATGGCATCATAACTATTTTTTGGAATGCAGGGCGTGTTTTTAATTGATTATACCAACGTTCTAAATTGTTAAATTCAGGACGTTCTGATGCTATTTCACGCCAAGGATAAAAATAAGGTGCCAGAGAAATATCGGCTATACCAAATTGTTGTCCCGTAAAATAAGCTTGTTCAGCCAGCGCATCATCGGCAATTTTCAATAATTTTTCGATGTTTTGATAAATAGTGAGAGTAACTTGAGGGTCACGCTCAGATTCTGCAACACGTACGATTTTATTCATCATCTGTTTAATATAATCAAATAAACTTCCACAGCCCCAATCCATCCACTTATCTGCTGCTGCTCTTTCTTGTAAATTTTGTGGCAATAATAAGTGAGAATGATCAAACTTTTCCGTAAGGTAACGTAAAATGGTATTCGATTCCCACAGGGTAAAGTCATCATCCTGTAGAGTTGGGATTGTACTATTGGGATTTAATTTCTTATATTCAGGTGTATCAAGCCCGCCAAAAGGGCCACCAACATCTTTTTGCTCATAAGAAATATTTAATTCCTCAAGACACCAAAGGACTTTTTTTACATTTGAAGAATTTTTACGACCCCATACAGTTAGCATAACTTTCCTCGCGATTTATTGTTGTTGTGCACTGACTTAAAGATAAGTGAATCTGTATTATATAAATAATTGATATTATTTGCTGATATAACGGTCATATTTCACGTTATGCCTGTAACATATTTAATTCACTCTATTTTCTTGGGCTAGGTTTAGTATTGTTATGGTGTAGTTTCTTGTAGTAAAAATCCCTATATTAATAGAGAATTAATCGTTTTTATATTCTTAAAGGAGTAACCGATGAGTAAAAAGTTTTTATCCGTAAAGGCTCGCTATCTTGGAACTGGATTGGGTCTTTTAGTTGCTGTGAGTAGTTATGTTTATGCAGCAGAGACGCCGGTTGCTCCACAGATTGATGCTAAAGCTTATGTGTTAATGGATTATGATAGTGGAAAAATTTTAGCATCAGGTCACCCAGATGAGCGGCTTGATCCTGCTAGTTTAACCAAAATGATGACAAGTTATGTGATTGGGCAAGCTATTAAAGCGGGTAAAATCACTCCTCAAGATATTGTCACCGTTGGAGAAGATGCATGGGCAACGGGCAATCCTGTTTTGAAAGGCTCTTCTTTGATGTTTTTAAAACCTAAAGATAGAGTCTCTGTTCTTGATCTCAATAAAGGGATTGTTATTCAATCAGGTAATGATGCCAGTATTGCACTAGCTGATTATGTGGCAGGCAGCCAAGATTCATTTGTCAGTTTGATGAATCAGTATGTCAAACAATTAGGGTTAAAAAATACGCATTTTAAAACCGTTCATGGTTTAGATTCAGAAGGTCAATATAGTACAGCGCATGATATGGCTATTCTCGCTCAAGCCATGATCCGCGACGTACCAGAAGAATATGCGTTACATAAAGAGAAAGAGTTTACCTTTAATAAAATTCGTCAGCCAAATCGTAACCGCTTATTGTGGAATCAAAACCTCAATGTTGATGGCGTGAAAACAGGTCATACAAGTGGAGCCGGCCATAATTTAGTTGCTTCAGCGACAGATGGGCCAATGCGCTTAATCTCAGTTGTTTTAGGTGCACCGAGCGACCGAGTCCGCTTTACTGAAAGTGAAAAATTATTAACTTGGGGTTTTCGTTTCTTTGAAACAGTAACGCCAATTAAAGCCGATCAAACTTTGCAAGTTCAAAGAGTCTGGTTTGGCGATAAATCTGAAGTTGCATTAGGGGTAGAAAAGGATGCAGCAGTCACTATTCCTAAAGGGCAATTACAGAATTTAAAAGTCAGTTACGAATTGAGTGAACCTTCGATTGAGGCACCGTTACACAAAAACCAGGTTGTCGGAACAGTCAATTTTATATTGAATGACCAAATCGTTGAGCAGCGCCCTTTAGTCGTGAAAGAAGATGTTGAAGAAGCGGGTTTCTTTGGTCGTATTTGGGATTATATCGTCAAAACGGTGAGTGGCTGGTGGAGCGCTATTTTTGGTTAATTTAAGCTCAGTGGGTTTTTAGTATAAAAAAGGGAGCATGTATTGCTCCTTTTTTAATGTTCAGCTCATTAAAAATAAATATCGCTAATCAATTATAGTGTTCAAAATAATAGACTATTATTAAAGTTAAAAATATAAAAACACTCTTTCCATTATCAATTGTTTTTATCAAATATATTTAATTAATTGCATTTTCTATCAAAGAATAGTCAATAAATATATTGATTATTTAAAATATCTTAATATCTCGG
Source organism: Providencia sneebia DSM 19967 (assembly GCF_000314895.2). GTDB lineage: Bacteria > Pseudomonadota > Gammaproteobacteria > Enterobacterales > Enterobacteriaceae > Providencia > Providencia sneebia. The sequence goes on from NZ_CM001773.1 coordinate 1,619,889, forward strand.
TAGTCCGCGTTTTCTATTAATAAATTGAATGATAATTTTAAATTTCATAGTGATATTTTTATTAAATTAAATATTTTTAGTTGGATTATTTTGTGTTTATTGGGTTTTTACAGATAAACTACAATTGCAATATTTTACTTTTAAATTAATATCTATCAAATCTTTTACACTTAATTTTATTAATGATTATTAGTTATAAAAGATAATATGTTTTATAAATGGATTTAACATGTGTATTTAAAACGGAGAATGATATTTATGGCTATGACACTTGAACAAAGAAAACAGCAATTACGTGCAAAAAAAACAACTCAAGGCATTGGTGAGAATGAGGTGATTGGCGGTAACGCTAATAATTATGGCTATAATAACGGTGTAGTTGAAGGTGGAATGGCTGTTGATCAAGGGTTAGGTAATGGTGTTATTAATGGTGGTAATGCTATTAATAACAATATAAATGAAAGCATTATTAATGCTGGTAGTGTTATAAATAGTGGTCTTAATAATAGCTATGTTGTTGGGGGTAATGCGAAAAATGATGGTGTAAATAAAAATAATTTATTAGCGGGTAGTGCAAGCAATGATTTTGGCTCAATTAATAAAGAAGAATCATTTATACAGGGTGGGGATGCATTTAGGAATATTCAGCAATATGTTGATACGTATAGTAATACACAAAATCAATTAAACCAAATGCAAGAGGATTATGTAAAAATAAAGGCACAATTAGAAACAGGTATAGTTGGTGACCATACTCTATCGCAGTCAGAAAAACAGGAACTAGAATTATTATTGAAAGAAAAGAATGATAAAATTGTTAGTCTTACCAATCAATCATCAAAAAAAGATAGCTTAATTAGGGATATTACCGCACAACTTGAAGCTGCAAATAAACAAACTGAAGAGCTAAAGGAAAGTTTATATGAGGCTAATGGTAAAAAAAATTATTTATCGGAAAAAGTTGCAGATGCTCAGAAGGAAATTCATGAACTAAATGAAAATATTGAAAAATATAAAGATATTATAAATAATCATGAAAATGATAAATATGAACTAAGTAAAAAAGTTAGTGATCTAGAAATTGAGTTAGATAAGAAAAAAGGTGAACTGGAGAAAAATCATCAATTAATTGAACAAAATAAAGAAACTATCTCCAAGATTAATGCTGAGATTGACGCAATAAAAAATGAATACGCTAAAACAGAAGATAAACTTAAAAAACAGTTAGATGAAACAATGGAAAAAGTTTCAACGTTAGAAAAAGAGGGGAAAGAGAAACAGCTTGAATGCGCACCTACAATTAAAGAAAATCCTAAAAAAGGGTCAGTAACAGAAACAATAAAGGCTAATGAAAAACCGAGTTCTTCTATTGTTAATGGTGGATGTGTTCAAAATACTGGCACTAATGCAGGTTTAATTCATGCAGGTAATAGCCAATCAATTACCATGAATAATGAACTTAATATCAATAATAATTATTTTTCTAATGTTAATATGACAAATAAATTGAGTGAATCAATGAATAGTTTTGGTTGCTCAAAAGAAAGTGTTAGTTGTCAAGTATTAGGTCGAGTGGAATGTAATGCTCAACCTGTTATTCCTGTGGTTGCAAGTAATCTTTATTCTTTAGTTTGCTAATAATTTATTCGATGCTATAAAAAAATGCCTGCTATGCAGGCATTCAGACTGCTGACAAACATATTATGTTTGGCGGCAAGTCATATAGGTTTTGAAAATAAGCAAGGAAAATCAATACATTGATTTTCGACTGATAACACAAAGCGGGAAAAACCACGCTTTTATCCCGCTTTGTCAACAACCTCAATGCCTGCTATGCAGGCATTTTTACCAGAAAAATAATGATGTTAATAAAAATACTATTCATAAAATAGTCAGATTTATTCACACTGCGCAAGTTTAATCGCTAGCCCACCTTGTGAGGTTTCACGATATTTAGCATTAATATCTTTACCTGTTTCATACATGGTTTCGATGACTTTATCTAAACAAACGCGAGGATCACTGACTCGGCGTAACGCCATTCGAGCCGCATTAACCGCTTTAACGGAAGCGATGGCATTGCGCTCAATACAAGGCACTTGCACTTGCCCGCCGACAGGGTCGCATGTGAGACCAAGGTTGTGTTCCATGGCTATTTCTGCGGCGATGCACACTTGCTCAGGGCTTCCGCCCATAAGTTCTGCTAAACCTGCGGCTGCCATCGAACAAGCAACACCAACTTCACCCTGACAACCAACTTCTGCACCGGAAATAGAGGCATTCATCTTATACAGGGAGCCAATGACACCGGACACAAGAAAGTAGCGCGTATAAGAGTTTTCATTGACTGGGCGAATGAATTTATCATAGTAAGCTAAGACTGCGGGGATAATGCCACAAGCGCCATTTGTTGGGGCGGTAACAACCCGACCACCCGCTGCATTTTCTTCGTTGACAGCAAGCGCATACATATTGATCCAATCAATGACTGCCATCGGGTCAGTGCTCGTATTGTCAGTGGTGACCAGTTGGCGACGTAATGCCGCAGCACGGCGAGGAACACGCAGTGGGCCAGGGAGCAAGCCTTCAGTTGTCACACCGCGCTCAATACCCGCTTTCATGACATCCCACACAGCCGTAAGATATTGAGAAATTTCGTCTTTGCTATGCAAGGCTAATTCATTTTGCATCACTAAGGCAGAAAGCGACAAGCCTGTTTCTTTACAATGCTTTTGTAGATCAGCAGCATATTTATAGGGATAAGGAACTTGAACAGATTGATCATCTGATTGACCAAAATGTTCCTCATCAACAATAAATCCACCACCAATGGAATAATACGTTTTTTATAAATAACGTTGTCTGCATTAAATGCAGTAATTGTCATACCATTTTCATGTAATGGTAAATTGGTTGAATGAAAATTCATTCCACCTTGAGTTGGAAATTCAACTTCATGTTGACCATTTGCGAGTAATAATTTGCCACTTTCTTCGACATGGCGAATAAACGCGGGAATAGCATCTATATCAACAGTGTCAGGTAAATTTCCAGCAAGCCCCATAATAATTGCTGTATCAGTAGCATGCCCTTTACCTGTCAAAGATAAAGATCCATAAACATCAACTGAAATACGAGTTGTTGATGTCAGTATATTTTGTTGGATGAGGTCATCAATGAATTGTTTACCCGCTTTCATTGGGCCAACGGTGTGAGAACTGGATGGACCGATACCAATTTTAAAGATATCAAATACGCTAATCATATTCAGCGCTTCCTATATTAAGTATTTAATATTCTCGATGTGTTATGTCGTCTATTTCGACATCGACCAAAAAAGTGAAGAGAATTGGGTATTCATTTGGGCTACCCAATATATTTATCGGGTAGCCTTATTTTTTATATAACTAGGTACTAATGTGGTGAACTGTGAATTAGATAAACAGTTTGTATGTTGCAGCAGAGATAGCAATTAAACCCATAATGACAATGAAGACATTGCTAATTTTGCCAGAGTATTTGCGCATTGCAGGGACTTTGCTGATCGCATACATTGGCATCAAGAATAGAATGATTGCGATAACTGGGCCACCAAGGCTTTCGATAATTTCCAAGACGCTAGGATTTAATGTTGCAACTAACCAAGTTGTGACCAACATAAAGATTGCTGTACCACGGTTTAGTTTGCGAACATCAATTGTTTTGCCTTTTGCGCGGTAAGCACGTTCAACTAGACCATTGAAACCTTCACGAGCACCTAAATAGTGACCAAGGAATGATTTGATGATAGCAACGAATGCAATGATTGCCGCAGCAAATTTGATGAAAGGTTGGTCAAAGTAACCAGAAAGATAATCAAGGATACTGATATTATCATGTTTTGCTTGTGCAAGGTCTGCTGATGATAAAGTGAATACACAGCTGAATACAAAGAACATCACTGTGAATACCATCAGAAGATGTGCAGAAGCTAAAATACGTGAGCATTTTTGTTCAGCTTGATCACCGTATTCTTCACGTTTAGCAACTGAGAATGCAGAGATAATAGGTGAATGGTTAAATGCAAATACCATGACCGGAATGGTTAGCCAGATAGTGATCCAAATACTTTGACCGCCTGTATTTTTTGCAGCTTCCGCAATGCCTTCCATTGTCAGAGTATCAAGAACCGCACCATTCCAGTGTGGAATCATATATAAAGAGAACGCAAGAAGAACGGCAATGAATGGGAATACTAACAAACTCATGACTTTAACAATATATTTCTCACCGAAGGAAACAATTGCCATAATCCCACCAACTAAAATTAAAGCCAGCAACCAGCGAGGTGGTGCAGTAAAGCCCATTAATTCAGTTAGGAATTTATGCACGTTATTTGTAATAGAAACACCGTAAACGAGCAAAATAGGGTAGATAGCGAAAAAGTAGAGAAGGGTAATCCAGTTACCTGCGGTACGGCCGAAATGTTCTTCAACAACTTCTGTAATATCGCCATCTGGTTTTGAACCAGAAAGAACAAAACGGGTTAATCCGCGGTGAGCAAAAAATGTCATTGGGAAAGCTAAGACCAGCATCAAAATAACTGGAATCAATCCACTCATACCGGCATTAATAGGCAAAAAGAGAACACCAGCACCGATCGCTGTACCGTATAGCCCTAGCATCCATACTGTGTCTGTTTTACGCCAAGCTCGTGCATCTCTGGTTTGCGAGGCTTTTTTGTCGATGGAACCAACTTGAGTTGTATCCATAATAGTCTCCGAAATATAAAGTCAAAAAATGAGGCATTCTATGCGAAGGTATTTTCCTTCACTAATGTTTTAATCTTTTGGTACGAACAAATTATCGTCAAATAGAAAGTGAAGATTTTTGTTTCTGCGTAACAATCTGATTGGAAATAAAAATAAAATCGATACTAAATTCATTTTCAATCAGTTTTGTTAGTTTTATATGTAAATTTGATAAATAGGTTTTGAGGGCGTGAATGTACACAATGTCAGGATAATTCACCGTGATCATACTCTCAAAAGAGAAAAAAGTCGTGATATCTTACATTTTATCGATTTTTGTAAATTTGTTAAGATATTTAGCTTAAGGTTAATTGATTGGTTTTTTATTAAGCTGAATATAATAATACTCACAGAAAGAGATATGTAAATTTATATCCGGACAAAAAAATATTATTATATTAATAAATTTATTTTTCTAATTTTAATTTATTTGTATTAAGTCATTTTTTTTAAACTCACACTGATATAAGTTATTTTTTATTCTTTATTGTATTATTTAATTGACTGTTATTATTGTGTTTTTAGTGGATTTGGCAAGTGATTTCGCCGTAAATTAGTTATTATTTTTATTCAACCATGACTATAAATACTTTAATGAATTCAAACATAATTCGTAACTAAAGTTATTACTTTTTTTTCATCGCGAAAAAAAATAAAGAAACGTAACAAAATGTTTGTTGTTTATTTGTTAATGTGATTTCAGTGTTGCTCTCTTTTTATTCATTAATAGCGCTAAAAAATAAAGATAAATATTGATACAGCTCAATATTTAAAATATAGCTAATGAACTAAATGATGTTGTTTCAGCATTCCATATTCTGTGTTATTGCATGATTGTTTGTTTTAATGAAGAAAATAAATATCTCAACTGACAAATTTTGTTCATCAAGATATTGGGCTAACGCATTATTTGGTTATTAATAACGCGTCAACACAGTAAAAAAAGAAAGAGATTAAGCTTGCAACCAACCTTTACGGATTAGAGCTCCAAAGACGATATGATAGAGGTGGTTAAGAGGCGCTTGAATTTTATAACCTATTGCTGACCACAATATTTGAGCCAAACCACATGCAATAATACCTAGAATAAACGCTGCAATCATATCTAATGGCCAGTGAACACCTAAGTAAATCCTTGACCAAGCAATGGCAATTGCTGGAACTAACATCAGCAATCCAACCCAAGTTCTGAGCCAGAATAAAAATGCGAATACAAAAGTAAAGACAATTGTTCCATGATTACTTGGGAAAGATGGTGTTGGTTCATGTTGTAAGAAATTGGTACCAATTTGCATCATGAATGGTCGATCATGAGGTGCGACTAAACCTATTAGCCATGAAATAATTAATCCAATCACTAAAGCAAAGGCAGTTTTACAAACAAAAGCACGCTGGCGAGTCATATCTGGCTTCGCGCCCCAAAACCAGCATGCCACGGTAAATAGTGGGAAAAGTAGAATTAGACGTTTGGCAATAAAAGCGGCGACAGCAATAGTGCCGCTTGCTGTGTCAGGCACCGCATTGATGAGATTAAAAAGGTCAAGGTTAAATTGTTCCAGCACGTTAATGCACCTCAGGAAATGGAAATCATAAAAATTAAGGTGAAAGGGTAAAGTCTCTTAGAGAGTAGGTAAAGTCTCTTTATCTTAATATTTGTCAATTAAATGCTTGGTTGATGTTTTGTTTGCCATCGTTGTCATAAACTGACAAAAAATAATAACCATTCTGATTGGTCATATCGCAACGTTTTGAATGTCAGCCAGAGAATGGCAGTAAAAGGGGAGCAAGAAAATGGATGTGGAAAATAGACAACAAAAAACCCGATAGCAATAAAACAAAAATTTGGCTATCGGGCTCCTCAATATGGGGACATCAAAGAAAAGCAGTGGCATAACTTATGACCGACATAAAGTAAGAAAGTTCGCAAATATAGAGGAAAAAGTGATTTATTTTTTCTACTGGCGGGGAAATAGCACAAATAGAATAAGCGAAGCGGGGGATTCTTTATCAAACGATGAAGTTTGCTTCGCCTGAATGATTCACAAGTTATTGATTATTGATAGAGTCCAAGGTGCTCTTTGGCATAAGCTTCAAAATCAGTGCAACCGCCAATGTGTTTTTCATCAATAAAAATTTGTGGAACAGTTAAAACTTCTTTGCCTATGGTTTTTGAGAGGTCTTCTTTTGTGAGGCCTTCGGCATGAATATCGACATAGCGATAGTCAAAATCATCACGTTCGTTCTTCAGTTTTTCAGCGAGATCTTTAGCTCTAACGCAATATGGGCAGCCTGGGCGACCAAAAATAACAGTGTACATAGAATCTCCTTTTTAGACTAATTCTGATTTTATCCACAAGTTTTATACTATGCCTATATTGGAAAAGAAATAAAAGATGATTTTTCCTTTTGTTTCTATAGGTCTGGCAAATTATTCGTTAATATAGTCAAAATAATATGAATTTCGCTTCAATATGATGGATGATGGCAAAAGTGAAAGATAATTTGTCACCAACTGTGAGTAAGGATTAGTTGATGAGTAAAAAGCCGCAGACTGAAATGAGATCACTGTCTGATCTCCCAAAGCCAATTTTAATTCTTGAAGCATTAGGAATAATTTTGCTTGTCATTGTATTACTTGCAATTAATGGCTATGTTGAATTGCCCGATGTTCTCATGCAAAAAGGCGCTTTTATTACCATGGTATTGATTGCAATAGGGTGTTTAATACCCGCAACAATCAATATTGTGTGGCGAGCAATTCATGGTTTAAGTTTTTTGGGGATTGATAATCAAAAGACATCTAAGAGCGAAAATTTACAAGATAAATCAGCAGGTCAAAAAAAGGATGAAAAGAATGATTGATCACAGTTTTACTAGCATTTTTAGCGTTAATGTGTGAAAATCATCCACTTTTCTTGCTTTAGCATGTATGTATTATTTCACGTCACAAGCAATGTTTTTCAGTTATCACTTTTGAGTTGAAGAAGGTTATATTATCCATGGATTCTATTTGTTACCCAGACATCCCGAAATTTCGTGAATGGCTAGATCAACTCAAAACATCATATTTCGAGTGCGATTCTTGCGCTGCATTACATTTGCCTCATATGCAAAATATTGAAGGGATTTTTGATGCGAAGCTCGACATCGTCAATAATGTGTTGGTACTTTCTGCATTGGCAGAATTAAAACCAACAGCAATAGTGACATTAGTTGCCAATATTAGCCAAATCAATGCCAGCTCACTAACCGCAAAAATTTTCCTTGAGATCAATAATGAAAACTTGCCTAAGTTGATTGTGAGCCAATCTTTTTCCCTTGAAGCGGGCATGACTTATAATCAATTTTGTCATTTTTTACAGCAAGCAGAAGACCAAATTTCTTCAATCGTCTTTGAAATCTATAGCAATAACTTGCTGTATGCGAATCACGATGAAATTGATGAAGAGGGCATAGACCTTGATGTTGATAATGACACTCCTCCCGTAATTATTCATTAGTTCCCCATATTATGTATTGTGAAAAATATCAGGCAGGAGAATGCCATTCCTGCCAATGGCTTGAAATGCCAGCTGAACAACAGATTGAGTTAAAACAAAAAAACTTATCCTTACTGTTACCATTTTTAGCCAAGTCTGCTTATCAAACTCCCGTATCAAGTCCACAAAAGGGGTTTCGTAATAAAGCAAAAATGGTGGTGAGTGGGAGTGTAGAAAAACCCATCTTTGGCATTATTGGTTCACATGGGGAAGCTGTAGATTTAACGGGTTGCCCACTTTACCCTGATGATTTTTTAGCTATTTTTAATGTATTAAAGCCATTCATTGCCAGGGCTGGGCTAACACCTTATAACATTGAACGCAAACGGGGTGAGCTAAAATATTTGTTACTGACCAAAAGTCAGCATACTGGGCAATTTATGCTGCGTTGTGTCTTACGTTCTGAAAAGAAACTAGAACAATTAAAAAAATCATTGGGTTGGTTACAAGAACAGTTACCTCAATTAGCTGTGATCACTGTGAATATTCAGCCAATTCATATGGCAATTCTTGAAGGTGAACACGAAATTTTTCTGACGGAGCAGCATGCTTTGCGGGAAGAATTTAATCGAGTTCCACTATTTATTCGACCAAATAGCTTCTTTCAAACAAACCCAGTCGTTGCAGCAAGCTTATATCAAACCGCACGTGAATGGGTAAGAGAACTTAATATCACAAGTTTATGGGATCTCTTTTGTGGTGTCGGCGGTTTTGGGCTGCATTGTGCTGAAAAGAATACAAAGTTAACTGGAATTGAAATTAGCGCGCCTGCAATAGCAAGTGCAAAACTTTCAGCCCAAGAGTTAGGGTTACAACAAGTTGAATTTCAAGCACTAGATTCAACCAAATTTGCAGTTCATAAAGCGGATGTCCCGCAATTGGTTTTGGTTAATCCACCAAGACGAGGCATTGGCAAAGCACTATGTGATTATTTAGCGAATATGCAACCTGATTATATTTTATATTCAAGTTGTAATGCTCAAACAATGGCAAAAGATATTGAACATTTGACGGGGTATCAAATCGCTAAAATACAATTGTTCGATATGTTTCCACATACTGCCCATTATGAAGTGTTGGCACTATTAGTTAACCGGAAATGAGATTAAGCCATGACTTTCAAATTTCGACTTTTCAGAAGGTAATGGTTTTTCTTTTTTAAACAAATAATTACGCTATCGCCAAATCAGTTTAAAAATACGCTAAAACAAGATAAAGTTTTTTTGTACAATATTGATGTTGAAAAACTAATTTTTAGTTCCTCTCTTTTCTATATTTCCCATTCTAAAATCTACTGGTTGCATTGAGTTGTATTCATAATGAAGGCGTGATTAGCCTTCAATATTCATTAGATACAAAATAATTCAGCGATAAATGATAAATATCATTTGCTTGCCTCTTTGATTTTATGTATTTTTATTCACTATAAATGCATAATTAAAGAGAGTGACGATGTTTAAAAAATTTGTTTTTGCTGGCTGTATGGCTTTTGCTGCTTTTACTGGGAATGTTTATGCCAAGGAAAGTTATACTGTTGGTGCGGGCGGGACTTATCGCCCGTTTGAATTTGAAAATAGTCAAAAGCAACTTGAAGGTTTTGATATTGATATTATTCAAGCTATTGCTGAAGCCGAAGGATTCGATGTTAAATTAGTTAATACGCCTTGGGAGGGTATTTTTGCTACTTTATCTTCAGGCGATAGGGATATTATTATTTCGGGTATTACGATCACGGATAAACGTAAAAATATGGTCGATTTTTCTAATCCCTATTTTCCCGCAGAACAAGCTATTGTGATTAATGAAGCGCTGAATGTAACCGATTTAAATAGTTTGAAAGACTTGAATGTAGGTGTTGTTAATTCAAGCACGGGAGATATTGTTGTCTCTGAAGTGAAAGGTAAAAATAACACCGCAATTAAACGCTTTGATAATACGCCACTACTTTTACAAGAATTGTATGAAGATGGTATTGATGCCGCAGTAGGTGATGTTGGTGTGATTAAATATTATATCAAAACGCATCCAGAGAAAAAATTTAAGCTGATTTATGACAACCATTTCGAAAAACAATATTTTGGTATTGCTGTAGCGAAAGGAAACAGTGAATTACAACAAAAGATCAACCAAGGCTTAAACACCATTATTGAAAATGGTACATATAATAAAATTTACCAAAAATGGTTTGATGAAAACGTTCCAGAATTACCAAAAAAATAGGTTTATTTAATTTAAAGCCATCTTTGGATGGCTTTTTCACGTTTTAAATCAGGGTGAAATTAAGATGTCTGCGTTTCGTTGGGAAATAATTGAAGAATACGCGCCGCTATTTGCTGAAGGCGCAATGATGACCATTAAGGCCACCATTGTTTGCGTTATTTTAGGATCACTATGGGGATTAACCCTCGGTTTGGGAAGAACGGCTAAAGCGGAGCAAGGTTTTTGGAAACCTATACTGCACTATTTTGTACAATGGCCTGTTCGTTTTTATGTGAGTGCTTTTCGCGGTACACCATTATTTGTGCAAATAATGGTAGTTCACTTTGCATTGGTTCCGCTATTTATAAATCCGCGTGATGGTTTATTGGTCACATCAGGGTTGATGTCTGTTGATACAGCGCGAATGCTTCGCTCAGATTATGGTGCTTTTTTATCTTGTGTTATTGCGATCACTTTAAACTCCGGCGCGTATGTTTCTGAAATCTTTCGGGCAGGTATTCAATCTATTGATAAAGGCCAAATGGAAGCTTCTCGAGCATTAGGGATGAGTTGGGCAAAAACAATGCGCAAAGTTATTTTGCCTCAAGCATTTCGTCGCATTCTGCCACCATTGGGTAATAACGCAATCGCGATTGTTAAAGACTCCTCATTAGCTTCTGCTATTGGTTTAGCTGACCTTGCTTATGCAGCACGTACTGTTTCTGGTGCTTACGCGACTTATTGGGAACCGTACTTAACAATTTCAATAATTTATTGGATGCTGACATTTATACTCGCTCAGTTAGTGCAATATATGGAAAGAAGGTTGGGCAGAAGTGATTTACGTTAATGATTTACAAAAAAAATTTGGTGATGTACACGTGCTGCGAGGCATTTCTTGTGAAATCCATTCTCAAGAAGTTGTTTGCATTATTGGCCCTTCAGGCTCAGGGAAAAGTACATTTTTACGCTGCTTAAATGCGTTAGAACGCCCAGATGGCGGTGAAATTAAAGTTAATGGCTTTGATGTTCATGATCCTAAAACAGATTTAAATAAAATGCGTGAAAATGTTGGTATGGTGTTCCAGCGATTTAATCTTTTTCCGCATATGACGGTTCTCGAAAACTTAATGATGGCACCAGTTTCTGTGAAAGGGCTTAAAAAAGCAGAAGCGTTGAAGCAAGCGGAGCAATTATTAATAAAAGTTGGCATGCTAGATAAAATTGATGCATGGCCAGCCAGCTTATCTGGTGGGCAACAACAGCGGGTTGCAATTGCTCGCGCGCTTGCCATGCAGCCTTCAATTTTATTGTTTGATGAGCCAACTTCTGCACTTGATCCGGAGTTAGTCGGGGAAGTGTTGTCAGTGATGAAAACATTGGCGACAGAAGGAATGACAATGGTGGTTGTGACCCATGAAATGGGCTTTGCTCGAGAAGTCGCTGATCGCGTAATGTTTATTGATCAAGGAATTATTCAAGAGGAAGGAACACCAGAGCAAATCTTTTATTCACCTAAGAACCCGCGTACTGCTGAGTTTTTAAGTAAAGTCCTTTAATCGAACTACTGCTTATATTTAAAAGTTAGCTGACTTTTCTATCCGCAGTGCTTCTTAGTAAATAAAAAAACCCGCTGTTTAAAAACAACGGGTTTATTTATGGATAACTACTTTTTATAAGCAATTAATTTCTTTGTTCAAAAGCTAATGCTCGACGTTCAATAAAACGCATAATGATGGTCAATATTGCATTGACGACAAGGTAAATAATCCCTGCGGCAACAAACGCCATAACATCCCAGCTTTGCCCAAACACTTGGCTACTATAACCCATAATATCCATCATGGTGATTGTACTAGCGAGTGAGGTACTTTTAAAAATTAATACCACTTCATTGGAATAGGATGATAAAGAACGTTTAAAAGCATAAGGTAGGATAATGCGCATAGTTTGCATTTTAGACATACCTAATGCTTGGCAAGATTGCCATTGACCAGCTGGAATTGCTTTAACAGCACCATGAAATAGTAACGTTGAGTAAGCTGCGCTATTAAGTGCTAAAGCTGTCACTGCACAAACCCAAGGTGTTGAGATAAAATCCCATAATGCAGGGTAGTTTTGTAATGATTTAAATTGGCTTGGTCCATTATAGATTAAGAAGAACTGCACTAATAATGGAGTACCAGTAAATAGCGTTATATAAACTTTAACAGCTTGAGAAATAATAGGGGTTTTGAGCGATAAAATTAGCGTAAATAATAGCGCTAGGAAAAAAGCGAAAAGTAATGCGCTAAATGTCAGAGATAAACTTGTCGGTAGTCCCGGAAGAATGTCGAGAATTAAATCGATCATTTCGATTCACCTCGTTCAAAACGTGTTGTATGCAACTCTATTCTTTTCAAAATGACTTGGCTTAGTAACGTGATCACCAAATAAATTAGCCCAACAATAGCATACCAAGTGAAAGGTTCATGCGTGCGGTTAACAATTGTTTTTGTCTGTAGCATTAAATCATTAACACTAATGAGAGAAACTAATGCGGTATCTTTTAGCAAGACTAACCATTGGTTTCCAAGCCCAGGAAGTGCATGACGCCACATTTGCGGCATGATGAAACGGAAAAAAATAGTGCGCTTATTTAAACCTAAAGCAAATCCTGCTTCCCATTGACCATAAGGAACAGCTTTTAAAGCACCTCTTAACGTTTGTGATGCATATGATGCATACAACAAGGCAAGGGCAATAACACCGCAAGCAAACGGGGTGAAGTCAAATTCGCCGTTATCTGCGAAAAAGATACTCGGATCAATTTGCAGGGTAGTTTGCCAAAAACCAAGGTTAAGGGTAATTCCATCCCCTAAAAGATTGATAAGTTGCAGTGTGCCGAAATAGACAAAAAGCACAACCAGTAACTCAGGCAAACCGCGAATGAGAGTGACCCAGCAAGTGCCTAAAAATGCAATAGGTTTAAAACGAACAGATTCCCATGCGGTAAATAGCATGGCGAGGATTAAACCTAATATTAATGCGGAAACAGCAAGGCCGACGGTTAAACCGGCGGCACTTGTTAGAAAGAGAAAATTGTTCATTAACTGTATCGATTATTGTTCAAACCATTTTTTGTAGATAACGTCATAGGTGCCGTCTGCTTTTACTTCAGCTAAGGCTTTATTCATTTTATCTAACAGCTCTTTATTACCTTTACGAACCGCGATGCCAAGGCCAATACCAAAATATTCAGGATCAGTCACTTTTTCACCAACCGCCCCAAGGTTTTCGTTACCTTTGCCTTTTAGCCATTCATCTGCTACGGCAGTATCACCAAATACCGCATCAATACGCCCATTTTGTAAATCAAGGATAGCTGATTGGTAGTTGTCATAAGGAACGGGTGTCATACCTTTATGCTGTTCCAGTATGTATTTTTGGTGAGTCGTTCCGTTTTGCACACCAATTTTTTTACCTTGAAGCTGGTCAACAGATGATACTTTTTCCTTCACAGCAATAAATTCTGCTGAATTAGGATAGTAAGTGTCTGTAAAATCAACTTGTTTTTGACGTTCAGGGGTAATGTCAATGCCCGCCATCAATGCTTCAAAACGGCGGAATTTTAAGCTAGGGATTAAGCTATCGAAAGATTGGTGTGTGAAAGTACAAGTTGCATCCATTTTTTGGCAGATAGCATTTGCAAGATCAACATCAAATCCAATGATCTGATTGTTTGCATCAAACATCTCAAATGGAGCATAAGTGGCTTCTGTCGCAAAACGAATAGTTTCTTTTTCTGCCGCAGTTGCCGATAAGGTTACAGCGCCTAGTAGTGCAGCTAATATTATTTTTTTCATTGCTTGATCCTATATCTATTAGTGGGACAGATAATTTGCAAATGCTTCAGTTTGAGGTGAAGCGAAATGGCTAGCATCTCCTTGCTCAACGATATGACCATTTTCCATATAGACAACACGGCTTGCCGCTTTTCTGGCAATTTCAACTTCATGTGTAACTATCACTTGAGTGATCCCTGTCGCAGATAGTTCTTTTATAATATCAACGACTTGAGCTGTGATTTCTGGGTCAAGAGCTGCTGTTGGTTCATCAAATAATAAAACTTGAGGTTCCATCATCAATGCTCTTGCAATTGCAACACGCTGTTGTTGCCCACCGGATAAATGCAGTGGGAAGCGAGTTGAAAACTGGGTTAAACGTAGGCGTTCAAGCAGTTTTTCTGCTTTTGCTTTTGCTTCTTGGCGTGATAGCTTTAATACTCTGCATGGTGCTTCAATAAGATTATCCATCACAGTTAAGTGAGGCCATAAATTATATTGCTGGAAAACCATACCGACATTTTGGCGAAGGGTACGGATAGATTTTGCATCAGGTGTTGCTGCAAAATCAAATTGTTGGCCAGCAATCGCAAGTTGGCCTGAGCGCGGCATCTCCAATAGATTTAGAACTCTTAACAATGAGCTCTTACCTGCACCACTTGGTCCAAGCAGTACCATTGTCTCACCCGCAGAACACGCTAAGTTAATATCAAAGAGTGCCTGATGCGCGCCATAGAAACAGTTTATATTTTTTAATTGAATGCTCATGCTTACCAATAATATCCTATTTAACTCACACAGATATTAATCCTGTAAGCATATTTATGCAATATTATATGCATAAAAATTTGGTTTTTTACGTATATTATGGCTTTTCTGTTAATGACTCACTTTCGTTTTGAGACTTAGCTGTAAGCTGTTTATCCCGCTCAAAAGCTAATTCACTAATCCGTTTTGCCATACCTTTAAAAATAAATAAATGTGCTGGCATCATAGCAAACCAATATAGTAATCCTGAAAAGCCAGCAGGATGCCACCAAGCACGCACATCAATAGAGCGACGGCTACCACTATCATGGATAGTAAATGTGAGTCGGCCTAGCCCGGGGGCTTTCATGCCAAATAGAAGACTAAGTTGTTTGCCCGGCTCTATATTAATCACTCGCCAGCCATCAATTTCATCACCAAGCTGTAATTCTTCACGTGCAGGTCGGCCATATTTCACTTTGTTGAGCATGATGTCATCAATAATAGCTCGCGTTTTCCACAGCGCATTTGCATAAAAATAGCCATTTTTACCACCAATTTGCTGAACAACATGCCAAAGTGATTCTGTGCTAGCGGATGTGCCTAAGGTGAATCCTGCTTGTTTTGGGTAAAAGCCGTAACCTGGGCGCCAGCGTTTTTTCACTTCTGGATCATAGCCCCAGTCCGCATTATCGATGGCACTAGCTTCTTGGGCTAAAGTTTCTTTTACCGCATCATCAAAGGATATGAGGGTTTGAGGAATAAGCTCCCGTATTGCTTTATCGTCAGCAGGAAGGTCATGTTGTAGACCTTGGATCAGCTCTTTTGCAATAGCGGGTGGAACTGAGGTGATAAGGCTAATAAAGTGTATGGAAATCATACTGATTGGAATTGGGATTGGCAGCAGTAAACGGTGTTTTCCACTAATTTTAATAAAGCGCTTAAATAGCTCTTGGTAACTGATATATTCTGGACCACCGGCATCATAGATTTTACTTTCTGTTGTCGGTAATTTGGCAAGCTCAGTGAGGTAAAATAAAATATTGCTCAGAGCAATAGGTGAAGATTTTGAACGAACCCAGCGTGGCGGCGTTAAAATGGCTAAGTTGTAAACCATATCACGCATAATTTCAAAAGCTGCGGAGCCAGAACCGACAATGATGGCTGAGCGAATTTCTGTGACAGGCACTTTGCTTTCACGCAATATTTCCCCGGTTAAACGCCGAGAAATTAAATGTTGCGAGTAACTATGACCATGTTGCAATGAGCTGAGATAAATAACATGTTTTACATTAGAGTGGTCAAGGGCTTGTTGAACATGACGCGCAGCGGTACGTTCACGTTCAATTAAATTTGCCTGATCAGCCATACTGTGGACGAGGAAATAAACGATATCAATTTCTTTCATCGTGTCTTGCAGTGTTTTAGGATCTTGCAAGTCAACATA
Source organism: Providencia sneebia DSM 19967 (assembly GCF_000314895.2). Classification (GTDB taxonomy): domain Bacteria; phylum Pseudomonadota; class Gammaproteobacteria; order Enterobacterales; family Enterobacteriaceae; genus Providencia; species Providencia sneebia. The sequence goes on from NZ_CM001773.1 coordinate 1,636,435, forward strand.
AATGCATTGCGTATTTTGCCAGCCTTGCGAAAGCATCCAGTCAACTCGTCTTGCAGCAGCTGTGACTTGGTGGCCTTGACTAATTAATTCAGGAATTAGGTTTTGACCTATATAGCCACTAGCACCAAGTACCAAAATACGTTGTTTTTCATTCATGTTATTTTCCTGTTGCTCACTCATTTTTCACTATTGTGACTGAAATTCCGTTTATGTAAAGCGCTGTAAAATATCCTCATTTTGTGACTATTCGCTTTTGTATTAAACAGTAAATTAATCGCAGACCTAATAAGTTTTAAATAAAAATGATTATTTAAGTGAAAAAGGCCATCAATATTGGTGTGAGCAGGCTAAGAACAAATCCATGAACAATGGCCGCAGGCACAATTGAAACACCGCCGCTTCGTTGTAAGACAGGAAGTGTAAAATCCATAGAGGTTGAACCACATATTCCTAATGCAGTTGAGCGATAACGGTTAATAATCATCGGGATAAGCATGATAGCTGTCAGCTCACGTGCTAAATCATTAAAAAATGCCGCGCTGCCCATGACTGGCCCATAAGCATCCGTTAACACAATGCCTGTCAATGAATACCACCCAAAGCCTGATGCTAATGCTAGGCCCATTTTGACAGGTAAACCTAGTAATAATGCGGCAATAACTCCACCTACTAAAGCACTTATCGCCATAACAAGGGCAATGATTGTGCCACGACGATTGACCAATATTTGGCGAATATTCATTCCGCTGTTACGTAATTGAATACCAACAAGCAGTAATAATACCATTAGCGCAACTTGGCTGCCTTTATCGGCATAGTGGAGAAAGTCGAACCCAGTTAGACCAACTAAAAAGCCAATAAGTAATACACCACATAATTGTAATGACTCAAGAACCATTTTAAGCCGTGATGGTGGCTTAGCTTGTTTATGTAACGGTATTTTCCAAGGATCAAGTTTATCCAATATTAGAAGTGAAATAAGGTTTAGCGAAAATATGCAGGCAAAGAATGTCAATGCATAAACTAAAATTGAGAATAAATGAGCACTTAAATTTTCGAGTAGCGCAAGGGTGATCCCCATTAAAAATAGAATGATGTAAACCATTGAATTTAATGCGCGATGAACAAGATCAAGCAGCGGCTTATTTTTTATTGAAATAAGGTAGCCGAGTGTAAGTGGCAACAGAATAATGAGTAGTCCTGAATACATTTTTGCATCCTTAAAATTATCCCATTAATAAATTCATCGTGAGCTTTTTATTATCGAAATTATCTTACTTACTACTAAGCTATAACTTAAATTATTTAGGGGTGGCGTCTTTTTCTCCAATACTTGATTAAAAATAGGATAAAAAGGCTAAAAAATAAAGTTTAACTATTTTATAACACTATAAATAGATGCTCAACACAGTTTGATTTATTGCTAGATGGTTTAATTGCTTTAATTAGCGATACGTCGTTAATGAGTACTTAATAACAAAAAGCTCAATTAACAAAGAAAATTAGCCAATTTGGCGTTAAAAATAGTTAGCGACAATAGTCATAGAGTCTGTTATTTAGGTAGACTCTATTTATAATTTATCAGCAAGAAGAGGGTAGTATGTATCTGGAACGTGTGGAAATATACGGTTTTAGAGGGATTAACCGGCTATCACTTGCTCTGAACAAGAATACTGTTTTGATTGGTGAGAACTCTTGGGGAAAATCAAGCCTTTTAGATGCATTAACTATTTTACTTTCTCCAGAACAAGAAAATTATCAATTTACGCAACATGATTTCCATCATCCAGCTGGAGAAGATGAGACAAGGTTTCGTTCTTTACAGATTGTCCTAAAATTTCGCGAAGGTCATGAAGGGCGTCACCGCTCCTTTCGTTTTAAAAATTTAATGTCAGTATGGGTTGATAATAACGACAACCTAAAACATATCTATTATCGCGTGAGTGCTGTCTTAAAAGATGATGGCAGTATCAGTGTTGATAGAAGTTTTCTTGATGGTGGCGGTAATAAACTCTCTTTGGATAATGTCAGTAAATATATAAAAGAAATTATCCGGCTTTATCCTGTCATTCGATTACGAGATGCGCGTTTTTTAAATAATATAAGCTCTGAAACTATTGTGGTCGGCGATAAAGAAGCTCGTGATGTATTTAATACCAGAATGGAAGAACTAACGCGTGCTTTAGTGAATAACCCTGAGCGTTTAAGTGATGAAGAGTTGATGGAAGGTGTAGATGCCATGCAGCAACTGTTGAGCCACTATTTCGCAGGGCAAAGCAATTACATGTTTAGTAATAGTAAGATTATCAATTTAGAGCCTCGAAAAAGAGGTTGGCATGCATTAGACAATATCAGCCGTATTATTGCTAAACCAAATCAACGCAATATTCGCCTAATTATCCTAGGGATGTTTGCTTCAATTTTGCAAGCAAAAGGTAATATACAATTAGATAAGTATGCTCGCCCAATTTTAATTATTGAAGATCCTGAAACGCGCTTACATCCTATTATGTTATCTATTGCTTGGGGGTTATTAAATTTATTTTCCTTGCAACGTATTACAACGACAAATTCAGGTGAGCTGTTATCTCAAGTCCCAATTGAAAATCTTTGCCGCTTAGTGCGCGATACGGGTAAAGTTTCTGCTTACCGTTTAGGGAAAAATGATTTATCTCCAGAAGAAATTCGCAAAATCTCTTTTCATATCCGCTTCAACCGCCCATCTGCTTTATTTGCAAGATGTTGGTTATTAGTTGAAGGCGAAACTGAAATTTGGTTAATGAATGAGCTAGCTCGTCAGTGCAACTATTTCTTTGAAACCGAAGGGATCAAAGTGATTGAATTTGCACAAAGTGGCCTCAAGCCCCTTTTAAAATTTGCCCACCAAATGGGAATAGAGTGGCACACATTGGTTGATGGTGATGAGGCGGGTAAAAAATATGCAGCTACAGCACTGCATTATGCTGAAAAAGCGAATGATAGCCCGAGAGATAGATTAACCAAATTACCCGCTCTTGATATTGAACACTTTTTATATCGAGAAGGTTTCGGGCGGCTATTTCATGAAATATCCGGCATCCCTGATAATGCAAAAGTTTCTACCCGTAGAATTATTATTAAAGCAATATCAAAAACATCAAAACCGGATATGGCAATTGCAATTGTAAACCGTGCTGCAGAATTAGGCCCAGACTCTATTCCCTCAGAGCTCAAGAATATGTTCTCAAGAGTGGCGTGGTTAGCTCGAGGCAAGGCTTATTAAATTAAACCTAAATGTAAGGGAAAAAGGTAGGTAAAAAATTTGTCATAGGTTTAGACTGCTTCACTCTGATCGAATTAATACAAATTTTTATATTGGTTCGATCAGCTAGCCAAATAAAGGATAGTCATATTCTTTGTATTATCAGTATGTTCAAAGGGCTTAGCCCTTTTTTTATCATAGGTACCCGCATTAATGAAAGTGAAAAAATGGAAAAAATGGCTAGTCGCATTGCTAGTTATTTTTATTGTTGCTGTAGCCGCTTTTCTCCTATTCTCTGAAGATAAAAAAGAAGTCTATCAAACAGTTGCAGTGACTCGAGGAGATTTGAATAAACAAGTGCAAGCAACAGGACAACTTGATGCGGTGCGTAAGGTTGATGTTGGTGCGCAGGTAAGTGGGCAACTGCAAACGTTATATGTCAAAGAAGGTGATAAAGTTAATAAAGGAGATTTATTAGCCGTTATTGATCCACAAAAAGCACAAAATGATGTGACTGAATCACAAGAAACAACACACGAATTAGAAGCGAATTTGGCTTTAGTAAAAGCGGAGCTAAAGCTTGCTGAAATGACTTATCAGCGCCAATTAAGTTTATCAAAATTACAGGCCGTATCTAAGCAGGAATTAGACAAGGCACAAACAGATGTGCAGGTAAAAAAAGCGCAAGTGGCCACTTATCAAGCACAAATTAAACGCAACCAAGCGCGGTTAGATTCAGCGAGAACTAATCTGCAATATACCAATATTACTGCGCCAATGGATGGTATCGTGACATTCATTAAAACTTTACAAGGGCAAACGGTGATTGCAGCGCAAGAAGCGCCAACCATTTTGACATTGGCAGATCTTAATACCATGCTGGTGAAAGCTGAAGTTTCGGAAGCTGATGTGATTTATCTAAAACCAGGCCAAGCGGCATCTTTTACGGTTTTAGGTGCTCCTGATAAAGTATTTTCGGGTGAATTAAAAGATATTTTGCCTACGCCTGAAAAAATTAATGACGCCATTTTTTACTATGCGCGCTTTGAAGTACCAAATCCTCAACATATTTTAAAATTGCAAATGACGGCGCAGATTAAAATTGAATTGGAATCCCACAAAGATGTATTGATGTTGCCTTTATCAAGTCTTGGGGATGAAGTTTCACCGCAAATCTATGAAGTTGAAGTGCTAAATGGTGAAAATATTGAGAAGCGTCAGGTGAAAGTAGGTAGCAGAAATGATATCTCCATTGAAATCATTGATGGGCTTAAAGAAGGTGATTTGGTAGTGACTGGCCGTAGTAGTCAATTGGAGAGCTAATATGCCAGCATTACTAGAGCTTAAAGATATTACTCGACGTTACCCTGCTGGTGAAAATGAAATCACAGTATTAAAAAATGTGTCACTTAGTATTCATGCTGGTGAAATGGTTGCCATTATTGGTGCTTCAGGTTCCGGCAAATCGACCTTAATGAACATCATTGGTTGTTTAGATAAGCCGAGTTCAGGTGAATACTTTGTTGCTCAACAAAATATTTCACAATTAGATAGTGATCAGTTAGCTGAATTACGACGTGAACATTTTGGCTTTATTTTCCAACGTTATCATTTATTAAGCCATCTAACGGCTGAACAAAATGTAGAAATTCCTGCAATATATGCAGGTGCAAGAAAAGCAGCGCGTCATGACAGAGCTATAGCGTTGCTAACTCGTTTGGGACTTAAAGAGCGTGTTGATTATCGGCCTAGCCAATTATCGGGTGGTCAGCAACAAAGAGTGAGTATTGCGCGTGCTTTAATGAATGGTGGGCAGGTGATCTTAGCGGATGAACCTACCGGAGCGCTTGACAGCCATTCTGGTGAGGAGGTCATGAAAATCTTAAAAGACCTCTGTGCGCAAGGGCATACGGTAATTATTGTCACGCATGATCCAAAGGTGGCGCAGCAAGCAGAACGAATTATTGAAATTAAAGATGGAGAGATTATTAATGATTCGGGAAATATTACTCCACCTAAGGCATTACCTGTACAAAATAATGTTGCAAGAAAACTGAGTATTGCTCAAATCTATGGTCGATTTAGTGAAGCATTATTAATGGCTTGGCGAGCTATGGTTGTTAATAAAATGCGCACATTATTGACAATGCTGGGTATTATTATTGGGATTGCTTCGGTTGTTTCCATTATGGTCATTGGTGATGCAGCACAGGGAATGGTGCTGAATAATATAAAATCTATTGGGACAAATACCATATCCGTTTATCCCGGGGAAGATTTTGGGAGTGATGATGCACAGAGCCGGCAATCCTTAAAATTTACGGATGTTGAGGCAATCAATCAGCAGCCTTATGTTCAATCTGCATCTGAAGAAACGTATAAATCCATCCGGCTGCGTAAAGGCAGTGTAGATGCTGCTGCTCAACTCATGGGCGTTGGCGCGACCTATTTTCAAGTCTATGCTAATACGTTTTCAGAAGGCATGTCATTTACCCCTGATATGATAAAACGGGGTGCACAAGTGGTGGTTATTGATGCCAATACTAAACGACGTTTTTCCCTAATAAGAAACAAGTTGTTGGTGAAACTATTTTAGTCGGCAATATGCCAGCAACAATTATTGGCGTAATAGCTGAAAGAAAATCTGTTTTCGGCTCAAATAATCAGTTGTCAGTTTGGTTACCCGCAACAACGGTAAATAGTCGGATACTTAATCGCCCGTATTTAGACAGTATTGTGGTGAGAGTGAAAGATGGATTTGATGCTAAAGCTGCGGAACAGCAAATTGTTCGTTTACTCACTTTACGTCATGGTAAAAAAGATATTTTTACCTTTAACGTTGATACCTTAGTGAAGACTGTTGAAAAAACCTCTCAAACAATGCAGCTGTTTTTAACGCTGGTGGCGGTTATTTCCTTAGTTGTTGGGGGAATTGGTGTTATGAACATTATGCTAGTGTCTGTGACAGAAAGGACGCGAGAAATAGGCATTCGTATGGCTGTTGGTGCAAGGGCCAGTGATGTTATGCAGCAGTTTTTAATTGAGGCTGTTCTTGTTTGCCTAATTGGTGGGCTAATGGGAATAGGTCTGTCTTATAGCATTAGTCTGATTGCTCAAATGGCATTACCGGGTTGGGATTTTGTATTTAAGCCAATCGCATTCATCAGCGCATTTATTTGTTCAACCATGATCGGTATTGTTTTTGGGTTTTTACCCGCTCGAAATGCGGCAAAGCTAAATCCAATTGATGCATTAGCCCGCGAATAGTTACAATTTTTTTCAATTTAGTAAAGCTCCTCTTATCATTGCAGGGGAGTTTTAACTCCTTTATTTTTATATGGATTTCCGTTCTTACTACATTCATTTCTTAATATTAGTTAATTTACCTATAAAAAAAATGTACTAAAAGATAAATTTTGCTTGCGATTTGGTATCGATCATGGATATTATCTACCTCGAAGAATAAATGAAACCTGGTTCCGTAAAATGGAACTTCCAAAATAATTAAAGCCAATATAAACTACAGCAAAGACTCCACACAGCAGGAATATAAAGAATATGGCGAATAAAACAGGTGAAGATTATTCTCTGGCTCGGGTGCCGTTAAGTGCTCGCCGACCGTTTTATGAAGTATTAGTTATCCGAATTGGCTCGCTGGCTTGTGTTTCGCAAGTAATGTTAGGTGCAGCCCTCGGTTATGGACTTACTTTTTGGCAAGCGTTTTGGGCCACGATGTTAGGTTCAGTTATTTTACAAGTTGTTAGTTGGGCTTTAGGTGCGGCTGCGTGCCGTGAAGGAATGTCAATCAGTCTACTTTCGAGGTGGTCTGGGTTTGGTAAATTAGGATCAGCATTAATTGGTGGCGCAATTGCAATTTCACTAATGGGTTGGTTCGGTGTACAAAACGGTTTCTTTGCGGATGGAATGTATAAAGCGACGAATGTGCTAACACCAGGGACTTGGTCGCTAATTACAGGTATTGCAGTAACGATTATTACGGTATATGGATATCGATTTTTATCTATTACCGCCAATATATCGACACCGCTATTTATATTCGCGCTAGTTTGGGCTACTTATAATTTGCTTTCAGGGCAAGATATTGGGGCTTTAATTAGTGATACCGCACCTTCAGGGCCTATTATGAGTATGCCAGCTGCAATAACAATGGTGGCTGGTGGGTTTATAATTTCCGCTGTTACAACGCCCGATATTAGCCGTTTTATGAAAAGCCCAAAAGAGGTTTTCTGGATGACTTTTATCGGGACTTTTTTKGGCGAACTATTAGTCAATATGATTGCTGTGTTAATGGCTCTTGCATTGCATACCGCCCAAGTATTTGACTTAATGATGACCTTAACGGGATTAATTGGTGCTTCGATTGTTATTTTCTCAACAATCAAAATGAATGATATCAATCTATATTCATCGTCATTAGGTTTCTCAACACTGCTTAACGCCATATTCAATAAACGTTTTGATCGTCGTTATCTTACTTGGATAATTGGTATTTTCGGTACGATCGCGTCAATGTTGGGTATTTTAGATAACTTTATCGGCTTTTTAATCTATTTAGGCATCGCTATTCCACCTGTTGCAGGCATTATGGTGGTGGATTACTACTTGTTAAAAAGAGATCGCCAAGAGTTAGACATCACAAGAGATAAAGGTGAAATTCCATCAACATGTGAAGCATTTAATCCAATCACATTAATTGTGTGGGCGATTGCTGTTATTGTTGGCTGGTTAAGCTCTGCTCTTGGTCCTCTCCATGCTGATTTTGGTGTTCCTGCACTTAACTCATTATTAGTCAGCGCAATAATCTATTGGGTAGCTATGCGTTGGCAAGGTCGACTCAATGGTGTGAAAACAGTTCATTTTCGTAAAGTTAAAAACCTAGATACAGATTGAGGTGGGAGCAATGGATCAGAACATTGTTAAAGTTGCCCTTGCACAATTTAATTCGCGACTTGGTGATAAACAACATAATTTACAGAGAATGGCTGATTTTTGCCATCAGGCTGCGCATCTCGGTGCGCGGCTAATTTGTTTTCCTGAATTGGCAACAACAGGATATCGTGGCGATTTATTATCTTCAAAATTGTGGGATCTGAGCGACAGTGAAGATAGTGAAACTTATCAACTATTTAGCTCATTGGCGACAAGTTTAGATATCACCATTGTAAGTGGATTTGCCGAACGAGGCCGCTATTTAGGCGAAATATTTAATTCTGTGGGCGTTTGGAATCCTGGGTGTGATGGAATTAGTGGTGTTTTTCGCAAAGTTCATGCATTTGGTATTGAGAAACAGTGGTTTAGTGGTGGTGATAGCTATCCCGTTTTTGATACACCGATTGGTAAAATTGGTGTAATGATTTGCTATGACATGGGTTTTCCTGAAGTTGCCCGTATTCTGACCTTACAAGGTGCTGAACTATTACTGGCACCGTCTGCTTGGTGTGTTCAAGATAGAGATATGTGGGATATAAATACGGCATGTCGTGCATTAGAGAATGGAAGCCACTTACTTGCTGTAAACCGTTGGGGTGATGAAGGTGATTTACACTTATTCGGCTGCAGTAAGTTACTCGGTCCTCGTGGACAAGTGCTTAAAGAAGCAACTTGTGAGGGGGAAGAGCTATTAATCTGTGAGGTTAATTTCACTGTTCAAGCACACACGCGTTTGAACATTCCTTATTTAAGAGATAGAAAACCGCAGAGTTACGCGCGGTTAGTACAACATTCTCAGCATACAGGTGAGCTATGAGTATTCTCTCAAGTGTTGTTGATGTTTATCGGTTATTTCTTCGTTCTGGAAATGAATTAACAGTCACAACATTAGTTAATGAGTTAGGTATGCCAAAAAGTACAGCATCACGTTTATTAAAACAGATGACTGAATATGGCTTACTTGAAAAGAAAAATGATGCGCCAATCTACCGACCGGGTTTGATTATTATGGAATTGGCTCATCGTGCAAGAGGAATGAATCCTCTTATTGATATGCTGCTTGAATCTTTGGATGAAATCACGAAAGAGAGTGGTTTTACGACTTATGTTTCTGTTCGTGATAAAGATAAAGTGCGGGTAGTACATGCGCGTATTGGTAATAATATGCTTCAGGTTATTACGCAACCGGGGACTAAATTACCTTTAGCCAGAACATCAACAGGTAGGGCGTTGTTATCGCGTTATTCTCAGGGGGAGAGAGAAGAGGTTATTTCTCAAGAACCTGAAGATAAACAAGAGGCATTACGCCAAGACCTTAATTTAATTGCAGAACGTGGTTGGGCTTGTTCAGTGAGTGAATCCGTTCCGGGTGTGGCCTCTGTATCCAGTACAGTCTATGACCCAGCACAAGAAATGTTGTATGCACTTTGTGTGAGTTTACCTGCATCGCAGATGACACCTGAATTATTAGAGCAATTATCAACCAAAATATCACATAAGGCGTCTTATCTTGGCTGTATGGCGGGCGATCCTTATTGGGTAAAACGCAGTTCTGAATCATAAAATAAACACTAAGATTATATTTGCATAAATTTTAGTTATATAAATATATAAAACAATAAGTTAAAAGATTTTTAAGTTTATAGTGCGTGAATACGCCTTCACCGGGAAATAAGGGCATAAGACCCTGTAAAATAAAAATATCTATCCAATTTCAATTGCTGTGTTGTTTGCAGTAATTGATCTTATGGTAGATATAAAAGGAACGTTATGAGTCTACAACAGACCTTATGCGCATATGAATTACTTGATAGCGCTTTTGTAAATGGGAATGATGTTGTTGAGTTATTTAAGACTTTTGTCGGAATTGAAGCAACATCAAAAACAGTAATAGATGAGAAAGGCCAGAGTGATTTTATCCGTATTATGATCCCTGGCACTTCTGGAAAAGCTTTAGGTCAGAACTCACCTACACTCGGTATTATTGGCCGTTTAGGTGGGATAGGTGCTAGGCCATCTCGCATTGGTTTAGTTTCTGATGCTGATGGCGCAATCGCCGCAATTGCAACTGCGCTGAGACTTGCTCAGATGAAAGAAAAGGGTGATAGCTTACAAGGTGATGTGATTATTACCACGCATATCTGTCCTAATGCCCCCATTCGTCCTCATAGCCCTGTGGATTTTATGGATTCACCGCTAAAAGATGAGACAATGAATAAGCATGAAGCGATCCCTGAGGCAGATGCCATTTTGTCCGTTGATACGACAAAAGGTAATCGATTGATCAACCATAAAGGTTATGCGTTATCTCCTACAGTGAAAGAAGGCTATATTCTGCCCGTTTCAGAAGACTTATTGCAGTTGATGGAATGGAGCAGTGGGCAAAACCCAGTGACTTTTCCATTATCAATTCAGGATATAACACCTTACGGTAATGGGTTACATCACATTAATAGCATTATGCAGCCTGCTGTTTCCACTTCAGCGCCGGTTGTTGGTGTTGCAATTTGTACACAATCTGTTGTGCCAGGTTGTTCTACAGGCGCAAGCCATGAAATCGATATTGCAGTTTCTGTGAAATTTATGGTTGAGGTGGCTAAGGCATTTGGACGTGGTAATTGTCAATTTTACGACGTGGAACAATTTGCTTTATTAAAATCACTGTATGGCGATATGTCACATATCCAAGCTTAGAACTGTAAGCTATCCAATAAATCATCAAATAATAAAAGCAGTTAGTGAGCAAAAGTTAATACAGACCATTTAAATCATGATCAAATACTTTTGTGACTAACTGCATTAGACTACAATCAATTATTTTAGAGAAGCCGTTTCCACATTGAGATTGGTATCATGCTTGACCAACTCATCTGCTATTGGAATAATGGCATTGGCGTGGTTCCCTTTTGGACCAATTGCAGTACTAAAATTCACTTTTTGCCCAGACCTGAGTGTCCTGTAACCTTCCATTTGTATACAGGTATAATGGGCAAAAATATCTTCGCCCCCACTGTCTGGGCAAATGAAACCAAAACCTTTGGCATTACTAAACCATTTAACTGTACCTGTCTGCATACATCGTCCTTCGTATTTACAAGTTGCTGTTGAACATTAATGCATAACCATTATGCATTGACTAAGTATAAACACTCATATTGACTGCTGGTAAATCATACTGTAGTGAATTGCACTAGGACGTCAAGAGATGAGTTTCAGGATTTATGAATCAGTGGTAAAAATTTAAGATAATTGGGAAGGCTATATTTAAAAAATTTGATGCCTATCACGAAAATTTCGCTAAGTGAGTTAATTTTAATTGCATGTTACACTGTAGTTAAAGCGGGTCAGTGATTGATAAAACAAATGATCCCTATGATATTTCACTGTTATTCTTATGAATATAATTCATTGATAACAAAGATAATGCTTAATTAAATGATAACTTTGAGCACCATAAGTAATGAGCGATTTTTTTGGAACATTTAAGACAGACGTCATTTTTAAAGATGAAGTGGAGCAAGTTTTGCAGCCCCCTTCAATGTATAAGGTTCTTTTAAATAATGATGATTACACTCCGATGGATTTTGTTGTCGAAGTATTACAAAAATACTTTTCTTTTGATGAAGAACGCGCTACACAGATAATGTTAGATGTTCATTTCCAAGGAAAAGGCGTTTGTGGTGTTTTTACCGCAGAAGTTGCAGAAACTAAAGCAGCGCAAGTGAATACTTATGCCCGTGAGCATGAATATCCTTTGCTCTGTACAATAGAAAAAGTGTGAGCGCTCAAAGTACTTAAAGCGACGGTGTATTGCACTGTTTGATAACATAGTTAAATAGGGTAGTCGTTCTAGCTAAATTGAGCTCTAACATGCAACTAGAATCTTTTGGAGTATAGCTTAATACAATTTTGGGAGGTGCTTATGCTCAATCAAGAACTGGAGCTAAGTCTAAACGTCGCATTTGCAAAAGCGAAAGATAATAGACATGAATTTATGACGGTAGAGCACCTGTTATTGGCGCTATTAAGTAATACGTCAGCACGTGAAGCTCTAGAAGCCTGTAAAGTTGACCTTGTCGTGTTAAGGCAAGAGTTAGAGCATTTTATTGCACAAACAACACCATTACTGCCTGAAAACGACAATCGTGAGGTACAACCTACACTCAGTTTTCAACGCGTTCTGCAACGCGCAGTATTCCATGTACAATCTTCCGGCCGTAGTGAAGTGAGCGGAGCAAATGTCCTTGTCGCTATTTTCAGTGAACAAGAGTCGCAAGCCGCTTATTTATTACGCAAACATGATATTAACCGTTTAGATGTTGTTAACTTTATCTCTCACGGCATGGTGAAGGGTGAAGATGACTCTTCTTCAGAACAAAATAATTCAGGTGTTGGTGGTAATAATGAAGATCAACCAATCTCTGAAGATCATATGGATAACTTCACAACCAATCTTAACCTACTGGCTAAGCAGGGCAAGATTGACCCGCTTGTGGGGCGTCAGGCTGAATTAGAAAGAGCAATTCAGGTTTTATGTCGCCGCCGTAAAAATAACCCGCTGTTAGTCGGTGAGTCAGGTGTAGGTAAGACTGCGATTGCAGAAGGTTTAGCTTGGCGCATAGAGCAAAATGATATTCCTGACGTGATGAAAGGTTGCGTAATATATTCACTGGATATTGGTTCTTTGCTGGCGGGGACTAAATATCGTGGTGATTTTGAAAAACGTTTTAAATCTTTATTAAAAATGCTGGAAAAAGATAACAAAAATATTTTGTTTATCGACGAAATTCACACCATTATTGGCGCTGGTGCTGCATCTGGTGGGCAAGTGGATGCGGCAAACTTAATTAAACCATTATTATCGAGCGGACGTATTCGGGTTATTGGTTCGACAACCTATCAAGAGTTTAGCAATATCTTTGAAAAAGATAGGGCGCTTGCTCGACGTTTCCAAAAAATTGATATTGTGGAGCCATCCGCTGAAGAAACTGTACGTATTATTCAAGGGTTAAAACCTAAATACGAATCTCATCATGATGTGCGCTATACTGCAAAAGCCATTCAAGCTGCGGTGGATTTATCGGTTAAATATATTACTGATAGACATCTGCCAGATAAAGCGATTGATGTTATTGATGAAGCGGGTGCAAGAACACGTTTAGTTGCTCCAAGTAAACGTAAGAAAACCATTGGTGTGCCTGAAATTGAATCAATTGTGGCGCGTATTGCCCGCATTCCCGAAAAAACGGTTTCATCAAGCGATAAAGATCGTCTCAAATCATTAGATTCACGTCTAAAAATGTTAGTATTTGGGCAAGATGCCGCAATCAGCGCACTGACTGAAGCGATTAAAATGAGTCGTGCAGGTTTGTCCCAAGAACATAAACCCGTTGGTTCATTCTTGTTTGCCGGTCCTACGGGAGTGGGTAAAACAGAAGTTACAGTTCAACTTGCTAAAGCGCTAGATATCAAACTATTGCGTTTTGATATGTCTGAATACATGGAAAGACACACGGTCAGTCGTTTGATTGGTGCTCCTCCAGGGTATGTTGGCTTTGAACAAGGTGGCTTACTGACGGATGCAGTCATTAAACATCCTCATTCAGTAGTCCTTCTTGATGAGATTGAGAAAGCGCATCCTGATGTCTTTAATATCTTACTGCAAGTAATGGATCACGGCACATTGACTGATAATAATGGGCGTAAGGCTGATTTTCGTAATGTCATTATTGTGATGACAACTAATGCGGGTGTACAAGAAACACAACGCCGTGCAATTGGCTTTGCTGATCAAGACCATAGCACCGATGCAATGTCAGAAATCAAAAAAACCTTCTCACCAGAATTTCGTAACCGGTTAGATGGTATTATTTGGTTCAATTCATTATCTATCGAAATTATTACGCAAGTGGTCGATAAATTTATTGTTGAACTACAAGCACAATTAGATGAGAAAGGTGTATCGCTTGAAGTCAGCCAAGCCGCACGCCATTGGTTGTGTGAAAAAGGTTATGATAAAGCGATGGGAGCCCGACCTATGGCGCGTGTTATTCAGGATAACCTGAAAAAACCTTTAGCAAATGAATTGTTGTTCGGTTCGTTAACTAACGGCGGCTCGGTAAGTATCGGGCTTGATGATAAAAGTAACACACTGACATATAGCTTCAGTAGCGTACACAAGGCCTCAGCAGAGGATGCGGTATTCTGATAAATAAACCACAGGTGTGTGGTGCGCATGCACACCACCTGTGGCAATATCAGACCTTGCCTGAAGGGATAGAATCAACGGCTACGGAAAATGATACGGCCTTTGCTCAGGTCATACGGAGTTAACTCTACAGTTACTTTGTCGCCTGTTAGGATGCGGATATAGTTTTTACGCATTTTTCCAGAAATATGAGCAGTCACGACGTGACCGTTTTCTAGTTCAACACGGAACATTGTGTTTGGCAGGGTATCCAGTACTGTGCCCTGCATTTCAATATTGTCTTCTTTGGCCATCTAATCCTCTAAGTCTAATAACCATGATTTTTAACGGGCAAGATAATGCCCAAAAACCCGCACTAAGTAAAGAAATGTCGCATTTTAAAGCGTTTTTTATTTAATTACGTGGAGCAGGTAATTCCTTAAAACCAATATTCATTATTTAAATAATGTTGGTAATTCAATCGATTGCGGTAACCAACAGGCGGGATTAATCGCTTTATTACGCCACCGATAAAGAATATGCAGAAAATCTCGTCGAGAGATTTCTTTTGCACCTAATGATGCAGTATGGTGGTTAAGTACCTGACAATCAAAAAGCTGCCCATTATAGCGCAAAAAATGGAAATAGAATGTAATAAAAGCAACTTTAGATGCATCATTCATTTTACTGAACATAGATTCACCACAAAATAGGTGTCCTACGTTCACTCCGTATAGGCCGCCAACCAGTTCATTACCATACCAAGCTTCTACAGAATGTGCATTACCAAGCTGATGTAGTGCCTGATATCCTTCGCGTACCTCAGGTAATATCCAAGTACCTTCATCTCGAATTGCACAATTTTCAATCACATCTTTGAAAGCATGATTAATTGTAATCTGGTATTTTTTCTTTCTTAATAATTTTTTCATTGAGCGGCTAATATGCAATTCACCACACATTAAAACCGCTCTAGGATCTGGCGACCACCACAAAGGCATATCTTCAGGGTTAAACCACGGGAAGATACCTTCATAATAGGCGAGCTTCAACCTTTCTGGCGCTAGATCTCCACCAATCGCCAGTAATCCATTTGGTTCTTGCATCGCCTCAGTGACGGGCGGGAATATATACACATCATCATCAAGATGATACATGATTCATCTCAGATACTTGCTGTAAATGACGTTCACTAAATTGGAAATAACGCCCTTTAGAAGCTAAAAGTGCTTGATGTGAACCTTGTTCAACAATTTGGCCATTATCCATCACACAAATTGTATCCATTTGATCCAAACCTTGCATCCGGTGCGTAATGACTATCAGTGCCTTATCTGCACATTTTTCTTTTAGTAAAGCTAAGATTTGCTGCTCAGTTTGCGCATCTAACCCTTCTGTAGGTTCGTCCATCAAAATAAGTGGCGCATCATGAAGTAATGAGCGAGCGATTCCTAAGCGGCGTTGTTCACCACCGGAAAGCTGCCTACCACCTTCACCAACCCAAGCATTTAATTTTTGCTCATTTTCCAGTAAGTTACCTAACCCAACTTGCTCTAAAATCTCACATAATTGCTTATCTGTCGCTTTATCATTTGCGAGCAATAGGTTATTGCGCAAAGTATCGCTAAATACATGAACGCGTTGAGGAACAACTGACATCACTTTGCGAAGAGTTTTCTCATCATAGTCACTAATTGCCTGACCATTGATTTTGATCACGCCATGATTGACATCCCAAGCTCGGGTGAGAAGTTGTAATAATGTTGATTTTCCACATCCTGTTTTACCTAATAACGCAATATGTTGGCCTGATTTCAATTCAAGTGAAACATTTTTTAAAACAGGGAAGGGCTGCTCGGGATAAGTAAACGAAATATCTTCCACTGATAATGTTTTAAAATCTGTCATTGGAGAGCTTTTGCTAGGGAAAATGATTTCAGGTTTAGCTTCAATCAATTGTGAAACACGCTCTGCTGAGGCAATCACTTGTCCCATATGTTGAAAAGCGACCGCAACAGGCCCCAAGCTTTCAAATGCAGCTAATGCACAAAATACAAATAAAGCAATAAATGCACCGGGATTGGTATTACCTCCGACATGATCTGCCGCCATCCACAGGAGCAATGTGGCGGTAAAACCCGAAGCTAATAAAATGAGTGCTTGGGAAAGACCGGTTAAGTTTGTTTGTTGTTGCTGACTATTTTGCCATTGGTTTTCAATATGTTGTAATGTTTGGCGAAATCGTGGTAGAGCGCCAAAAATAGTTAATTCAGCTTGTCCCTGAATAGCAGATGTTAAAACAGTACGATAATGAGCACGCAAAATAGTTAATTGCCGACCTATTGGTTTTCCCGCACGATAAAATACAAATGGTAATGCAAATAGTAAAAACAGCATGATGCAACCTAGCGTCCAAGCTAAGCGCGGGTCAAGGAAACTCAAACCAAAAATCAGTACAAAGATCACAACAAATGCTGAGAAGATAGGTGAAATAACACGTAAATAGAGATGATCTAAAGTTTCAACATCTGCAACTAGACGATTGAGAACCTCAGCTTGACGGAAACGACTAATGCCCCCAGGTGATAGAGGAAGGATTTTACTAAAGGCAAATACGCGAAGGTGAGCAAGAACACGGAAAGTGGCATCATGGCTGACAAGGCGCTCAGCGTAGCGTCCTGCTGTACGGAAAATCGCGGCCCCGCGAACACCTGCGGCTGGCAACATATAATTAAAAGTATACAGCCCCGCAAAACCTGCAATGGCTGTTCCCGCAAGGAACCATCCTGACAGTGTTAATAGCCCAATGCTCGCTAATAATGTCACAATTGATAAAATCATGCCTAATAAGATCAAAAACCAGTGGCGGCGATATAAGGCTAAGAAAGGCAGTAAAATTCGCATGATTAAAGCTCCTCACTTCGGTGAGCTAATAAACGGGCAAAAGGTCCCTCGACTTGGCTCAATTGCGCATAATCACCATGTTGAATAATTTGGCCATTTGCCATTACCCAAATTTGGTCATAATTAACGGTTTCTTCAAGTAAGTGAGTGACCATTAAAGTTGTTTGTTGTTGCGCTAATTTATCTAATGCTTGCATAACTCGCTGTTCGCTATGGGCATCAAGGCTTGCAGCTGGTTCATCGAGCAGAAGTAGCTTGGATGGTTTCAAAAGTAAACGAGCGACAGCAACGCGTTGCGCTTGGCCGACAGAAAGCCTTGCCGCATAATCGCCAATGCGCGTGTTTAATCCATCAGGTAGCATCGGTAAAAACTCGGAAACATAAGCATCATCTATAGCTTGTTGTATTTCCTGTTCTGAAGCATCTGGCTTACCAAGGCAAATATTTTCGACTAATGTTTGCTCCGGTAAATGTGGATTTTGTCCCACCCAACCAATGAGCAAACGCCATTTTTCAGGGCAAAGCTCACTTAGCTCTTCCCCATTTATTTTGATTGAGCCACGATAAGGCAAAAAGCCAAGTAGTAAATTGAGTAAAGAGCTTTTTCCTGCGCCACTTTGCCCAACAAGCGCAATTCGTTGCTGAGGCTCTATGATAAAATCTAAAGGGCCGACAAGACGTTGTCCATCATGAGATAAAACCTCTAAGCCCACGGCTTGAATGCTGATTGATTCATCAGGCAATATTTTATCACCTGTTTTAGCTTCGTATTGGCTGTCACTTTCTAATAAAGTCACTAAAGATTCTGCTGCACCAACGGCTTGTGCTTTGGCGTGATAATAAGTTCCCAAGTCGCGTAGTGGCTGGAAAAACTCAGGCGAAAGAATTAAAGCTAAGAACCCAGCGAAAAGAGTCACAGGTAGCCCATAACTGCCAAAATTAAGCTGACCAAGATAAGAAAAGCCAAAATAAACTGCGACAATTGCAATTGATATTGATGCAAAAAATTCTAAAACCCCAGAAGATAAGAAAGCCATTCTTAAGACTTCCATAGTTCTCGAGCGAAAATCTTCGGTTGATTCTTTGATTTGGTGAATTTCGGCTTTTTCACGGAAAAATAGGCGTAAAGTATCTAAACCGCGTAACCTATCGAGAAAACTCCCACTAAGTCTGCCTAGTGCAATAAAGTTTCTGCGGTTAGCATCTGCGGCACCCAAACCTACAAGTGCCATAAATATTGGAATTAAAGGTGCTGTAGCAAAAAGAATCAATGCAGCAGCCCAGTTAAAAGGGAATATAGCAATCAGGATCATAATCGGAATGATGCCCGCTAGATACATTTGCGGCAAATAGCGAGAATAGTAATCCTGCATATCTTCAATTTGTTCAAGGATAATAGTCGCCCAGCTACCAGCCGGTTTTCCTTTTACCCAAACAGGGCCTAACTCTTGCAATTTATCAAGAACCTGGGTACGAATTTCTTGGCGAACAATTTGCCCGCAATGAAAGCCAACCCGTTCTCGAAATACGGTGACTAATGCGCGAAGAACAAAGACAACAAGAAGTAAGATGAATGAGGTTACCAGCTCTTCTCGCGGAATGTGATCCATGATAAGGGCTTGCAGTATCATCGCGAGATACCATGCTTGAGCAATAATAAGCAGGCCACTAACAATGCCTAATAGCATAGAAATTCGTAACCAACGTTTTGCTGATTTACTATGCTGCTTCAACCAACGTACCAACTCAGTCTGTCTTGTTTTATCCATAATGATTAGTGTGCAGGTGTCGTTTTTATATTGAGAGTGTGCCGCTAGCAAACATGAGTCATTGACTAAAATCTAACGGAGTTTGTCGCTATCATAACAGTTTCTTCGTGATATGTTACATAATAAAAGTATGTTATTAAATTAGACTTTGTTATTGTTAGTAAATTGTTTTATAAAGGTAAATTGTTAATAACATAAATAAAAAGGCGCCTACTAGAGACGCCTTTTTATTATTTAGATAACTATTTTGTATCGGCTAAGCCATCAAGATAACGCTCTGCATCAAGCGCCGCCATACAGCCCGTTCCGGCTGAGGTAATTGCTTGGCGATAAATGTGATCCATAACGTCACCCGCAGCAAAAACACCAGGAATAGATGTTTGTGTTGCATTACCATGGGTGCCAGACTGAACTTTGATATAACCATTTTCTAATTCAAGCTGACCATCAAAAATAGCCGTATTTGGGCTATGTCCAATCGCAATAAATACCCCCATAACCGCTAATTCTTCAGTTTCATCCGTTTTGGTATTACGCAGACGAACACCTGTTACCCCCATTTCATCACCTAAAACTTCATCTAAGGTGCGATCTGTATGCAGAATGATATTGCCGTTTTGCGCTTTATCCATTAAGCGATTAATCAGAATTTTTTCCGCTCTAAAACTGTCACGGCGGTGAACTAAATGGACTTCTGATGCGATATTAGAAAGATAAAGTGCTTCTTCAACAGCTGTATTCCCGCCACCGACAACGACAACTTTTTGGTTACGGTAGAAGAAACCGTCACAGGTTGCACAAGCTGAAACTCCACGTCCTTTGAATGCTTCTTCTGATGGCAAACCGATATAGCGAGCAGAAGCACCCGTTGCAATAATCAGTGCATCACAGGTATATTCATTTTCATCACCAAATAAATGGAATGGACGTGAATGAAGATCGACTTTGTTTATATGATCTGAAATTATTTCTGTTTGAAATTTGGTTGCATGCTCATACATGCGATCCATTAAACTTGGACCTGTTAGGCCTTCAGGATCACCAGGCCAGTTTTCAACTTCGGTAGTTGTTGTCAACTGACCACCTTTTTCCACCCCAGTAATCAGCGCAGGACTCAGATTTGCCCGTGCGGCATAAACTGCGGCAGTATATCCAGCCGGACCAGAACCCAAAATGATTAACTTGCGATGTGTGGCTGTGCTCATGAATACCTCATTTTTAATCTAAAAATAGCGATATAAGGATTGTAGGAGAATTGTTGTGTTAAAAAAAGCAATTTAAGTGCTAAGTAAATTGCAGTTCAACTATTTTTGCGATAGATAATAGTAATTAAATACAAAAAAAGAGTGCAGACGTAGTTTAACGAATAATAACCCTCTCAATTTTTAGGAATTATCTTGATTTTGGCTGGTATGATGCCCAAATAGAAAAAAAATCGAAATCTTGTACTGATTTTTATTCATTTGCTTTGACAATCGGCTGTGCATTTGCGAAAACATCTATGTAAGAGTTAATTATCTAGTAGAGTAATACAAGTGGTTATTTTTTGTACTTGAAGTAAAGTTAACTTTACATAATTTAGAATTTAATAACAGATTATTTGTGAACAGATTTTCTGTTCACACTTAAATAAATTATTGTGCGTAAAATTTGCTCCGGAACACGAGTACATAATAAATTAAAGTATGCGCGAAGATGGTGCTGTTTTATAGGTGTGGAAAATAACAATTAGAGAAAGAGAGATAAAGAGATGATTGATAACAAAAAGCGTCCAGGCAAAGATCTTGACCGCATTGATAGGAATATACTTAACGAATTACAAAAAGATGGGCGTATTTCTAACGTTGAACTGTCTAAACGTGTAGGTTTGTCACCAACACCTTGTTTAGAGCGTGTTCGTCGTTTGGAAAGACAAGGATTTATTTCGGGTTACACTGCATTATTGAACCCACATTATTTAGATGCTTCACTATTGGTTTTCGTTGAAATCACATTAAACCGTGGCGCACCAGATGTTTTTGAACAATTCAATACCGCAGTTCAAAAATTAGAAGAAATTCAAGAATGTCATCTAGTTTCTGGTGATTTCGATTATCTGTTGAAAACGCGTGTGCCTGATATGTCCGCATATCGTAAACTTTTGGGTGAGACTCTGCTGCGTCTACCAGGTGTTAACGATACTCGTACCTATGTCGTGATGGAAGAAGTGAAGCAAAGTAACCGTTTGGTTATTAAAACACGCTAACAGACTTTGTAGTCTCATTTCTGCACAACATATTTTGTTGTCGCACTGCAGTTTCAACGCTGAGTTTACTCAGCGTTGTTCCGCTTATCTATCAAAAGCCTTATTTATGTATTCGTTATTTTCATGAATTTACGAATGATGATAAGGATTATCTGTTTTTTCCTATATTATTCTCTATAAACATAAATATCATTTCCAATATATTGATATTAAAGCTATAAATATTTAAGATTTTTAACGATAAATAGAAATTGAAACCACACTTGTAAGATGAAATACTGCATCTTAATCTGTTTGTGGTGATTTAGTTTGCTGTAGTGGCAACAAGTCGCACACAAAAAGGTGATTAGTGTTAGAATATGCGCTAATAACGCACGAATCATTTCATTATGGCGAATCTATTGAGTTCGTCTTGATCTGGGTGACATCATCAGTCAGTAAAAGAAACAAGTAATGAGCCAAGAATATACAGAAGATAAACACATTCGATTTAAAAAACTCAGCAGTAGAAGGCGTTTGCTTGAAGTAATCCTACTTGCTATATGCTTATGTGCCATTTTTTTAATGGTCGCATTAGTGAGTTTCAGCCCTTCTGATCCTAGTTGGTCACAAACGACATGGAATGCACCAGTTAAAAACCTAGGTGGTAGTATTGGCTCTTGGAGTGCAGATATTCTATTTTCGGCTTTTGGCCTTTTAGCATTTGCCATTCCGCCGCTGCTGTTACTTGGTTGTTGGGCAATTTTTCATCATGAAAGCCAGCGTCGCTATATTGATTTCTTCTCACTTTCTTTACGTCTTATTGGCGGATTAGCCCTTATTTTATCATCCTGTGGACTTGCTGCATTGAACTTTGATGATCTGCCTAATTTCTCATCGGGTGGTGTAATTGGTAGTGTCTTTAGTACCGCGATTATGCCGTGGTTTAATTCCCTCGGTGCAACGCTGGCACTATTATTTTTATGGGCAATCAGCTTTACATTATTTACTGGGTGGTCGTGGTTAACCATTGCAGAGAAAATTGGTGCCGCAGTTTTAATTCCGATTACATTGGCAACCAATCGCGCGCGCGGTGATGATTCTGATGAATATGATGTCGAAGAGACAGAAGATGCGCTACAAAGGGCACAAGAAGCAGAAAGATATGCTAATCAACTAAATGATGATAGTGATGATGATATCTTATTTACTGTGCCAAGCATTAATGAATTAGTGGCCGTGGATGAAACTCCTAAGGGGGTTTCAGAGGAAAAACCTGAAGTTCCTGTTAGGGTTGCTGATAGCCGAATTGAAGCGTTAGTTCCAACTTCTGCACAAATTTTAGAAAAAACAGAATTGGATGATTTATCTGCTATTAATCTATCTGATGTTAATCAACCAAACAACCAACAAGAATCTTATCATTTTGAAGTACCTGATGACTATCAACCGGTTGTATATGATAAAGATTTTCAATATCAAACACATGGTGGCGAAAATAAACCTCAACAGCCACAAATACAACAAACTGAACCTTCTGATGATGGGCAATATGCAGTTGAAAAGAGTGATAATTTAAATCCTCACTTGGCTCATGAAACTCAACCTATTCAAGTTGCAGAACATCAAACTCAATGGCAGCAACCTTTACATCAAGAAACTTCAATTCCTAGTTCGCCAGAAAATCCACAAAATGTGGTTGAAAGCGCTATTTCACCAAGTTCTCCATCGCAGGTTAACGAAAATATAGCGTCTGCCATAGGACAATCTGTTAATGATAGATTATCTAATCCGGCTGCTGTCGCTGCAGCGGGAATTTCTGTTTCCGCATTGCAACGTCATGCTCAAGTAAAACAAAATCTTGAACCTGAATTACCTCGCCCTAATCCAGTTCGTTTACCAACACGTAGAGAACTTTATGGGATACGCATTCCTTCCCAGCGTGAAGCTGAAATTCAACGTCGCAGGGAAGAAGCCAAGAGCCGAGAACAAACTTATCAGCAATGGTCATCTGCGGAAAATGCAGAGCAGCAGCAACATGATGATGATGAACAAGAAAACATGTTGCGCGAGCAATTTATGCAGCAACAAAAAGCGCGTTATGGTGAAGATGATATACCTAATAATGATTATGTATCGCCAACGGCTAACCGGGAATCTGCTCTATCAATAGCAGAAACAGTGCAGTCTGAGGTGAGTAAACCGTTATCTTCGAGCTACACTCAGCCTGAAATTGAACATCGTTGGTCTTCTGAGTCAGATCCAGTCAATTCACACATTGAACAAACAATTCACCATTTTAGGTCTAATGATAATCAAGATCGCACAGCTTTCTTGCCAAAAAATGAAGAGCCTACACCTAAAATAGAGCCGGCTTTTGATTTAACAGAACAGATTTCTGTATTAGAAAAATTTTCACCCGTTGATGATTTAATTGACGATGAGCCTATTGATCCAATATTTACGCCTTCAATTAGTGTGAACAATAATAGAGAAAACACTAAGGAAAATATTGCAAATCATCAGATACTAAACCAACCAGAAGAAACTTTCCAAAGTGTGACTTCTGCACTAGATAACAATATTAATCAAGCACATACTTTTGCGCCGCAACAGCCGCAACAGCCGCAACAGCCGCAACAGCCGCAACAGCCGCAACAGCCGCAACAGGATAGTTTGTTCCATCCGTTTTTGGTGCGAAATGATCAACCATTACCAAAACCTACAACGCCAATGCCTTCTTTAGATTTGCTGGCAAAACCACCAGCGCAAGAAGAGCCCGTTGATATGTTTAAATTAGAACAAACAGCAAGGTTAATTGAAGCACGTTTAAATGATTATCGTGTTAAAGCTGAAGTGGTTGGTTTTTCTCCTGGTCCTGTTATTACACGCTTTGAACTTGATTTAGCGCCGGGCGTGAAAGCGGCACGTATTTCTACTTTATCTCGAGATCTCGCGCGTTCACTTTCCACAACAGCGGTTCGGGTTGTTGAAGTTATCCCCGGTAAGCCATATGTCGGGCTTGAGCTACCAAATGAAAAACGCCAAACCGTCTATTTAAGTGAAGTACTTGATTGTGAACAATTTAGGCACAATCCATCACCTTTGACGATTGTTTTAGGGAAAGATATCGAAGGGGACCCCGTTGTTGCTGATTTAGCGAAAATGCCGCACTTGCTCGTTGCAGGGACAACGGGTTCAGGTAAATCAGTTGGGGTCAATGCTATGATCTTAAGTATCTTGTATAAATCGAAGCCTGAAGATGTTCGGTTTATCATGATTGACCCTAAAATGCTGGAGCTTTCTATTTATGAAGGTATTCCTCATCTATTGACTGAAGTTGTCACTGATATGAAAGATGCTGCTAACGCGTTGCATTGGTGTGTGAATGAGATGGAACGCCGTTATAAATTGATGTCTGCTCTAGGTGTGCGTAATCTAGCAGGATATAACGACAGAATTAAAGCCGCAGATGAAATGGGTAGACCAATTCCAGATCCTTTCTGGAAGCCAACAGATGGTATGGCAACCGAACATCCTATGCTGAAAAAAGAGCCTTATATTGTTGTGATGGTCGATGAATTTGCTGACTTAATGATGACAGCAGGTAAAAAAGTGGAAGAGTTAATAGCACGTTTAGCTCAAAAAGCGCGTGCTGCGGGTATCCATTTAGTTTTAGCAACTCAGCGTCCTTCTGTTGATATTATTACAGGTTTAATTAAGGCAAATATTCCAACACGTATCGCCTTTACGGTATCAAGTAAAATTGACTCTCGCACCATTCTTGACCAAGGTGGTGCAGAATCCTTACTTGGTATGGGAGATATGCTTTACTTGCCACCAAACTCTTCAATTCCTGTTCGTGTTCACGGCGCATTTGTACGTGACCAAGAAGTCCATGCAGTTGTTAATGATTGGAAAGCGCGTGGTCGTCCGCAATATATCGATAGCATTACCAAGTGTAGTGATGATAGCGAAGGCGGTGGTTTTGATAGTGCAGATGAAGAATTAGATCCTCTATTTGACCAAGCAGTAGGGTTTGTTGTTGATAAACAGCGTGTATCAATTTCAGGCGTACAGCGCCAATTCCGAATTGGTTATAACCGTGCGGCACGTATTGTTGAACAAATGGAAGCACAAGGCATTGTTAGTGAACCAGGTCATAACGGCAATCGAGAAGTACTTTCTCCAAGACAACCTGATTTCTAATATATTATGAGTGCGATGCAGCAGTATATAAAAAGTGATGTCTCTTTTACGTATCAATAAAAGGTCTTTGTTCGATGAAAAAATTTTTGTTGCTGGGCGCTTTAGCCCTGAGTTTACATATCAGCTCGGTACTGGCGGATGCGAGCCAAGACCTACAGAATAGACTGAATAAAGTTAACAGTTTTCATGCTAGTTTTTCTCAGAAAGTGACCAGTCCAGAAGGGGATCTAATCCAAGAAGGTGTTGGTGAATTATGGCTACAACGCCCTAATTTATTTAATTGGAATATGACTTCACCCGATGAAAGTGAACTGGTTTCTGATGGTAAAAGCTTATGGTTTTATAACCCATTTGTTGAGCAAGTGACAGTCACTAATTTAGCGGATGCTACTCAAGATACGCCATTTTTATTGATCACGCGTAATGACCCTGCGGATTGGAAGCAGTATTCCATTATTCAGCAAGGTAATACATTTGATTTAAAACCTAAATCAACTAATAGCACGTTAAAGCGTTTTTCAATTACCGTTTCTCCAGAAGGCACAATCGAAAAATTTTCGGCAATGGAGCAAGATGGACAAACAAGTGCTTATCAATTGCAATCACAAAAAAATGGTAATGTAGATAAAAGTAAATTTTCATTTACAGTGCCGAAAGGTGTAACACTTGATGATCAGCGTTCCGGTGGCAAATAAGAGGCAATAGTGAGCAATCTATCTCTCGATTTTTCACAAAATGAATTTCAGCCTTTAGCTGCGCGTATGCGGCCGCAAGTTCTTGAGCAATATATTGGCCAAAAACACTTACTCGCTGAAGGTAAACCTTTACCGAAAGCGATAAAAGCAGGTCATTTGCATTCCATGATTTTATGGGGACCGCCGGGAACGGGGAAAACAACATTAGCTGAAGTCATTGGCCATTATGCTCAGGCGGATATTGAGCGCATATCTGCGGTGACGTCTGGCATTAAGGAAATCCGAGAATCAATAGAAAAAGCTCGGCAAAACCGAAGTGCTGGTCGCAGAACTATTTTATTTGTTGATGAAGTTCATCGATTTAATAAAAGTCAGCAAGATGCTTTTTTGCCTCATATTGAAGACGGCACAATCACTTTTATTGGTGCAACAACTGAAAATCCCTCTTTTGAACTAAATTCAGCATTACTATCACGCGCAAGAGTTTATCTCCTCAAATCATTAGAACCTGAAGATATCGAAGAGGTTCTTTTACAAGCTATGAGTGATGTTGAGCGTGGTTTAGGTGGAAAAAACATCATTTTACCTGATAGTACACGTAAATTAATTGCAGAATTAGTTAATGGTGATGCTAGGCGTTCACTCAATCTGTTAGAAATGATGACAGATATGGCTGAAAGTGATAGCCAAGGGCAACGCGTTCTTACACCAGAGTTATTAAAAGAGGTCAGTGGTGAACGTGCTGCTCGTTTTGATAATAAAGGTGACCGTTATTACGATTTGATTTCAGCATTGCATAAATCTGTCCGAGGCTCAGCACCTGATGCTGCATTATATTGGTATGCACGAATTATCACCGCAGGGGGAGATCCACTCTATGTCGCTCGTCGGCTATTAGCGATTGCTTCTGAAGATATTGGTAATGCGGACCCAAGAGCAATGCAAGTCGCGGTGAGTGCTTGGGATTGTTTCACACGCGTTGGTCCAGCTGAAGGTGAACGTGCTATTGCTCAAGCGATTGTTTATTTAGCCTGTGCGCCAAAAAGTAATGCTGTTTATACCGCTTATAAAGCGGCATTAGCGGATGCCCAGCTGAAACCTGATTATGATGTTCCAGCCCATTTAAGAAATGCTCCAACAAAATTACTTAAAGAGTTAGGTGCAGGTAAAGAATATCGGTATGCCCATAATGAGCCGAATGCTTATGCGGCGGGGGAAGTCTATTTTCCTCCTGAGATGCAAGGAACACAGTATTACCAACCCACAAATCGCGGGTTAGAAGGTAAAATTGCAGAAAAATTAGACTGGTTAGTGCAGCAGGATCAAAATAGCACAACAAAACGCTATCGCTAATGTGGGCAATGCGGTAAGGTTATAAGACTCTATTTTTATATGTATAATTAAAGTGGTTTCTTGGTAGTTTATAAATCTATTGATTCCTTAATGATCCGGAATTTTTATCATAAAAATTAAGCTTTCAATATTCACTTTAACTATGATTGATATAATGCCGGAATGCATTATATTGCGTAATATCATTTACTAACAATAATCACAGGATAAGCATGCTCGATCCAAATTTACTGCGTACGGAGCTAGACGCGGTTGCTCAAAAACTGGCTCGCAGGGGTTTTACCCTTGATGTGGAAAAGCTGCGTGAATTAGAAGAACGCCGCAAAGTTTTACAAGTTGAAACTGAATCCCTGCAAGCAGAACGTAACTCGCGATCGAAAACGATTGGTGCAGCTAAGGCGCGTGGTGAAGATATCGAGCCTTTACGCAAAGAAGTTAACGAGTTAGGCGAGAAATTGGATTCCGCTAAGTTAGCGCTTGATCAGTTGCAACAAGAAATCCGTGATATTGCGTTAAGTATTCCAAATATACCGGATGACGAAGTTCCTGATGGTAAAGACGATTCTGATAATATTGAAGTTTCGCGTTGGGGTGAGCCTCGCCATTATGACTTCGAAGTTAGAGATCACGTTAGCCTAGGTGAATTGACGGGTGGATTAGATTTCCCTGCTGCTGTTAAGCTAACAGGTGCTCGTTTTGTGGTGATGAAAGGGCAAATTGCTCGTCTACACCGTGCGCTTGCTCAATTCATGTTAGATTTACATACAGAACAGCACGGCTATCAAGAACTCTATGTGCCTTACTTGGTAAACCATGACACTTTGTATGGGACAGGCCAGTTACCAAAATTTGGTGAAGATCTTTTCCATACTAAGCCGCTTGAAGAAGAAGCTGACAGCACTTACGCGTTGATCCCTACTGCGGAAGTTCCTGTTACAAACTTAGTTCGTGATGAAATTTTAGATGAAGATGTTTTACCCATTAAGATGACCGCTCATACGCCTTGCTTCCGTTCAGAAGCAGGTTCTTATGGTCGTGATACGCGTGGTCTTATTCGTATGCACCAATTTGATAAAGTTGAGATGGTACAAATTGTTCATCCAGAAAAATCAATGGAAGCATTGGAAGAGTTAACCGGTCACGCTGAAAAAGTTCTGCAATTATTGAACTTACCTTATCGTAAAGTCATTTTATGTACTGGTGATATCGGTTTTGGTGCTCGTAAAACTTATGATTTAGAAGTGTGGCTACCAGCTCAAAATACTTATCGCGAAATTTCTTCTTGCTCCAACTGCTGGGATTTCCAAGCACGCCGTATGCAAGCTCGTTTCCGTAGTAAAACTGATAAGAAAACCCAACTTGTTCATACATTAAATGGTTCAGGTTTAGCGGTTGGTCGTACATTAGTTGCTGTACTGGAAAATTATCAATTAGCTGACGGCCGTATTGAAGTCCCTGAAGTGCTACGCCCATATATGAAAGGTTTAGAATATATCGGTTAATCAATAAGCGTGTTATAGCACTTTATTGAGATTTATAGCTTATAAAAATGAAACCGCCTATCTTAGATAAGGCGGTTTTTTTGCGCCTAAATATTTTATATTGGCGCTTTGAATATACAATGGACGTTGTACTTATTAAGTTTTAATCCTATTTTTTTACTAAAAAATACCCAATTCATATATGTAAATTGGGTATACAATATTAAAAAATAGATTATTTAAGATGATTTTTTAATACATCACTTTGTGACCGTAGCTTTCAAGTATATTCTTGACGTGCTCCATTGTCTCTTTTGATGGTGGCTTCACGCCATCTAGCTTATATTCTTCTCCCATCGTTTCCCATTTATGTTTACCTAACTCATGGTAAGGAAGAAGTTCGATTTTCTCGATATTACTCATGTCTTTTGTGAATTCGCCAAGTTTGTGGACTGAATCATCATCATCACTCCAGCCTGGCACTACCACATAACGTACCCATGTTTTTTGATTACGTTTTGCTAAATAGCGAGCAAATTCAAGTGTACGATGGTTAGAAACACCGACCAGAGTTTGGTGAATATCATCATTAATTTGTTTTAAGTCCAACATAACTAAATCTGTGGCATCGATAAGCTCATCTATAACGGGATCATACCGACGGACAAATCCATTAGTATCAAGGCAGGTATGAATATTTTGTTCTTTACAAGCTCGGAACCAATCACGAACAAATTCAGCTTGCAGTATGGCTTCACCGCCAGATGCAGTAACACCACCGCCAGTTGCATTCATAAAGTGGCGATAGGTCACAGCTTCTTTCATTAATTCATCAACGGTAACAATCGTACCTGAATGGGTATCCCAAGTATCGCGATTATGGCAGTACAAACAGCGCATTAGGCAGCCTTGAAAAAAGACAATAAACCGTATGCCAGGACCATCAACAGTACCACAAGATTCAAATGAATGAATACGGCCTAATACTGTAGTGGGTTCTGTCGCTGTTGTTATCTCTTTTGTTGTAATAATATTGGTCGACATAGCAGGAACTCCAAAAAATGCCCGTTATACTTCAAGTTGAACTAATTTATATAAGATATTATTTATAATTAGACTGATAACATGGTTAATATAGCTTGAAATACGCGGGTTTACTTCTAAAAAAGCCCCATTAATACGGGGCTTTTAGTTATTTTAATTTAATTGCTAATTATTACAGTGTACTTGTGAAAGTACGAGTAATAACGTCTTGTTGCTGTTCTTTAGTCAATGAGTTGAAACGTACCGCATAACCAGAAACACGAATGGTTAATTGTGGGTATTTTTCAGGATTTTCCATCGCATCTAACAGCATTTCACGGTTCATCACGTTAACGTTCAAGTGTTGACCGCCTTCGATTGATGCTTCGTGATGGAAGTAACCATCCATTAAGCCCGCAAGGTTTGCTTTACGTACATCGTCATCTTTACCTAACGCATTTGGTACGATAGAGAAGGTATAAGAAATACCATCTTTAGCATAAGCAAATGGCAGTTTAGCAACAGAAGTCAGTGAAGCTACCGCACCTTTTTGGTCACGACCGTGCATTGGGTTTGCACCTGGTCCGAATGGAGCGCCAGCACGACGACCATCTGGAGTATTACCTGTTTTCTTACCATAAACGACGTTAGAAGTAATGGTCAGGATAGATTGTGTTGGTACAGCGTTGCGATAAGTATGAAGTTTTTGAATTTTCTTCATGAAACGTTCAACTAAGTCACAAGCGATATCATCAACACGTGGGTCGTTGTTACCAAATTGTGGATATTCACCTTCGATTTCGAAGTCAACAGCAATGCCATCTTCGTCACGAACTGGTTTAACTTTCGCATATTTAATTGCAGACAGTGAGTCAGCTGCAACAGAAAGACCTGCGATACCACATGCCATAGTACGATAAACATCACGGTCATGAAGTGCCATCAATGCTGCTTCATAGCTGTATTTATCATGCATATAGTGGATGATATTCAGAGCTGTGACATACTGAGTTGCCAACCAATCCATGAAGTGATCCATACGATCCATCACAGTATCGAAGTCTAAGACTTCATCCATGATAGGTGCATGTTTAGGACCAACTTGCATTTTCAGTTTTTCATCAATACCACCATTGATGGTATAAAGCATGGTTTTCGCCAAGTTAGCACGAGCACCAAAGAACTGCATTTGTTTACCAACAACCATTGGGCTGACACAACATGCGATAGCATAATCATCGCTGTTGAAATCAGGACGCATCAAATCATCGTTTTCATATTGAACAGATGAAGTGTCGATAGAGACTTTAGCTGCGTATTTTTTGAAGCTCAGAGGCAGTTTTTCTGACCACAAAATAGTCATGTTTGGCTCAGGTGATGGGCCCATGGTATATAGTGTGTTCAAGAAACGGAAAGTGTTTTTAGTTACAAGCGTACGACCATCAAGACCCATACCACCTAATGATTCTGTTGCCCAAATTGGGTCACCAGAGAACAGTTCATCATATTCAGGTGTACGTAGGAAACGAACCATACGTAATTTCATAACTAAATGGTCAATCAGCTCTTGTGCTTCTTGTTCAGTTAATTTGCCTTCTGCAATATCACGTTGGATATAAATATCTAAGAAGGTTGAAACACGACCGAAGGACATTGCCGCGCCGTTTTGTGATTTAACAGCTGCAAGATAACCGAAGTAAGTCCATTGAACTGCTTCTTGTGCATTCGTTGCAGGACCAGAAATATCGTAGCCATATTTCGCAGCCATTTCTTTCATTTGGGCTAAAGCACGATGTTGTTCTGCAATTTCTTCACGCAGTTGGATGGTCATTTCCAAATCTTCACCTTGTTCTAATCTTTCTTGTAAAGATGTGAACTGGCTGAATTTGTCTTTCATCAAGTAATCAATACCGTACAGAGCAACACGACGGTAGTCACCAATGATACGACCACGACCATAAGCATCAGGAAGACCCGTTAGGATACCTGATTTACGGCATTTTAGAATGTCTGGAGTATAAACATCGAACACACCTTGGTTGTGTGTTTTACGGTATTCAGTAAAGATTTTTTTCAGTGAAGGATCTAAAGCGCGGTCATAGGCTTTACAAGAACCTTCAACCATTTTGATACCACCAAATGGGATCAGACCACGTTTCAAAGGTGCATCTGTTTGCAGACCGACGATTTGCTCTAAATCTTTAGCGATGTATCCAGCATCATGGGAAGTAATCGTTGATGCAACATCAGTGTCAAAATCAACGGGGGCATGAGTGCGGTTTTCGATTTTAATGCCTTCCATGACTTTTTCCCACAACTTGTCAGTTGCTGGAGTAGAGCCTGCTAGGAAAGATTCATCACCTTCATATGGAGTATAGTTTTCCTGGATGAAATCACGAACATCGACGTGTTTCTGCCAGTTACCTTGGTTAAAACCTTGCCATGCTAAAGCGAATTTTTCATTTAATTCTGACATGATACTTTTACCTTTTAACAATGGATCTTTTAAGGATCTTAATAAATTTTTTTATACACGTCGTGGCTATTAATGTTTTTGACCACTACGCAAATGCATGAACCAGTAAATGAGACCGACTAATAAGGCACCACCAATAATGTTGCCTATAGTGACTGGGATTAAATTATCCGTAATAAAGTTACTTACAGTTAGATGAGAAAATTGTTCTGGTGAAGTACCAAGCTGTACCCAGTATTCAGCAGGTGCGAATTCTTTAATGATGATACCTAAAGGTATCATAAACATATTAGCAATGCTGTGCTCAAAACCACTTGCAACAAACATTGCGACAGGAAGTATTAGCGCTAACAGTTTATCCGTTAAACTGCGACCTGAATAACTCATCCAAACAGCGAGACAAACCATTAAGTTAGCTAAGATACCCAGACATACTGCTTCAATAAATGTATGGTGTAATTTATGGTCGGCAACGGTTAAAACATTGAGGCCCCAGAGGCCATTTGCCATGGTATATTGACCAGCAAACCAAATTAAAGCGACAAAAAAGAGAGCACCAATGAGGTTTCCGATATAGACATTAAACCAGTTTAAGAACATTTGTCGCCATGTAATACGACCCGTTGCTTTTGAAACAATAGTTAAAACAGTTGATGTGAATAAATCTGCACCACAGACGACAACAAGCATTAAACCAAGAGAGAAGCAGATACCCCCAATTAATTTAGCAAAGCCGAAAGGAGCCGCTTGCGTGCCTGTAGTTGCTGTAATATAGAATACGAATGCGATGGAAATAAAGATACCAGCAGTAAAGGCTGATATATAAGTCATTGCTGGATGTTTGTTGGCTTTATAGACACCAGCATCATCTGCAACTTTGGCCATTACAGCAGGAGGCAAAAGATTAAAAGGGTTGTCAGCTTTCATACTAACACTCTCTTATAAAGTTGATTAATTATAGCACGTAATTATAGTAACAAAGGGCGTTACATAGAAATTTGATATGGATCATAAACTGTCGTAAGAAAGTACGCTGAAATGTTTATTTTGTGTTAAATTATAGTGTAATTAATTGATTTTTAATATAAAAATATTTTTTAAAATTTACTAAAATATTTTATATAATCAATTTCTAGGTTGGAATAAGGTAAAGAAATAAGCTTATTTGTTATTTAATTATTATTAAAAAGCGATTATTTTTAATTAAGTTAACTTAATTAAAGATGGCAGTCTAATAACCACCATCTTTATAAGATTATATTTGAAACTATTTAGGCATTTTCACGTTTTGCAGTTTGTAATTTTTCATACGCACGCAATAATGCTTGATGAGCAGGCAAAGCAGTTAATTCATCATCAATTGGCCATAAACCATAGAAGCAGGATTCACCAACTAGGGCCGCAGAAGCAGCATCAACCGCTTCTTGACCATACATCCGCACAAAAGCAGTGTAATATTGTGACATGTCACGTTGCTCTTCTTGACTCAGTAATAACAAGGTTTGTAAGCAGCGGTAATAGTTTGCGCGCTCAGCGGTAAAAACAGAGCTATTAAAATCTTGCGTCCATTCAACCCATGCCAGAGCTTGATCAAGGTCGCCACCGGCTAAAGCAAGCATGGATTTTAATTCACCAATGCGCAAGTTGCTCCAACCATTATCTTTACCAACAGCTAAGCCTAATAGTTCGCGTACACGAGTAAAATCATCAAGCCCTTCATCATCTAATTGCTCAATAAGGTTGAGATATTCTTCTTGTGTCCATTGGCTATTTGGCAGGCTCATAATAGTTTCGCGTAAGCCTGCACCCATTGCATTATTCGCAATATGCAGGTCTTCTACTGGATAAATATCTGACATGCCAGGTACCAGAATACGGCAAGCATAAACACCCAAATGGTTATAATCAGCAATGTAGACTTCAGCATCTAATCGTTTGAAAATTTCCATCAGTGTTGCGAATTCTTCTGACGTTGTGCCTTTAAAACTCCAATCTACAAAGTCATAGTCAGCATCATCTTTAAACAAATCCCAGCTAATTAAGCCACTTGAATCAATGAAGTGAGTTTCTAAATTAGTATGTTCAGCAACTTCTTCATCATCAAATGTTGGCGCATTGAACACATCAAGGTCTTTCAGACCGCGCCCTTGCAATAGTTCTGTTACTGTACGTTCTAATGCCACACCAAAATCAGGGTGAGCACCAAAAGAGGCAAAGCAAGTACCATTTTGTGGGTTAAACAGAACAACACAAATGACAGGAAATTGACCACCGAGTGAGGCGTCATAGCAGAAGATTGGAAAACCTTCTTTTTCTAATGTTTCAACGGCTTCAACAACGCTTGGATAACGCGCCATGACATCCGCTGGAATAGTTGGCAGGCTAATACTTTCTGCAATAATTTTATTTTTAACAAAACGTTCGAAAACTTCTGATAGCCCTTGAACACGTGCTTCGTTAGCGGTATTTCCTGCAGACATACCATTCGAAACATACAAATTACCAATGATATTCATTGGAATATAAACAGTTTGATTATCTGATTGTCGCGTAAAAGGTAGTGCGCAAATACCTCTTTCACTGTTACCTGATTGTAAATCAATAAGTTGACTACCACTTAAGCTTTGGTCAGGATCATAAAATTGGCATAGGCGCTCATCTAAGATACCTTCAGGCAAGCTGTCATCATCTGTTAATGGAAACCATTTTTCATTTGGATAATGAACGAAATCGCCTTCTGCAATGGATTTTCCAAGATAGAAATCAGCAAAGAAATAATTGGTTGATAAACGCTCAAAATACTCACCTAAAGCCGAAGCAAGAGCGGCTTTCTTACTAGCGCCTTTACCATTAGTAAAGCAAAGT
Organism: Providencia sneebia DSM 19967; assembly: GCF_000314895.2. Taxonomy (GTDB): domain Bacteria; phylum Pseudomonadota; class Gammaproteobacteria; order Enterobacterales; family Enterobacteriaceae; genus Providencia; species Providencia sneebia. Next base: position 1,671,812 of record NZ_CM001773.1, read on the forward strand.
GGGCACTCTTTATCTCGAATATGGACAGACCAAACATTCGGGACAGGGTTAAGCCAAGAGGCTTCTTCAATATCAAATCCCAGTTTTTTTAATTTCGTTTGAAATGCATGAATGGAATCTTCAAGGGCGGCATCTTTGCCGGGAATAAATGTTTGGCTCATTGTCAATCACTTGTTAATAGAAGGTGTAGGTTAGCTATGATACGGATTTTTCTGATGCTGCTCACGCTATTTTATTCGAAATAGAAAAATTCATAATGAAATAGAGCTTATTTGCTGAATAAATCCGTTTTTGTAACAGATTGGTGTAATTTTAATGCGGGATATGAGTTAAAAATAGTCAGAACAAAAACCTTCTATAAACGAATAATATATTTTGATAAATATTTACTAAATAATAGTAATATCACGGAAATATAAAAATTAATCCAGATAATACCCAAAGGTTATTTTAATTGAGGTTTATAGAATGAAAAACAGTCGTAAAGTATTACTCGCAACACTGATCTCGCTATGTACTACCTCGGCATTTGCATTACCTAATATTACCGTATTAGCAACAGGTGGAACTATTGCTGGTGGAGGTGAATCGGCAACAGGTTCAAGTTATCAAGCAGGAAAAGTGGGTATAGATGCATTAATTAATGCGGTTCCTGATACGAAAAAAATTGCCAACTTGGCGGGTGAGCAATTAGTCAATATTGGCTCTCAAGATATGAATGACCAAGTCTGGTTAGCATTAGCTAAAAAAATCAATCAAGAGTGTAATAAAACGGATGGCTTTGTGATCACTCATGGAACAGACACACTTGAAGAAACGGCATTCTTTCTTGATTTGACAACAAATTGCCAAAAACCGATTGTTTTAGTCGGCGCAATGCGTCCTTCTACTGCTCTTGGGGCCGATGGTCCTCTTAACCTTTACAATGCCGTTGTGCTTGCTGCTGATAAGGCCGCAGGTGAGCGGGGTGTATTGATGGTTATGAATGATAAGGTGATCCAAGGGCGCGATATTGTCAAAATGAGCACGACAGAAGTGCAAGCGTTTGATGCAGTTAATGCAGGTGCTCAAGGTTTTATTCATGATGGCAAAGTGACATTCTTTAAAGCTGCACCTTTGCGTGAGAACAAAGCTGCCTTTGATGTCGGTAAGCTCGAACAACTTCCGAAAGTTGGCATTGTCTACAATTACGCAAATGCATCAGCAGCACCGGTAAAAGCATTACGTGAAGAAGGTGTTGAAGGTATTGTCAGTGCAGGGGTGGGTAATGGCAATATGTATAAAACAATTTTTGAAGCTCTAGCAACAGCTGCTAAAGATGGCGTTGTCGTCGTCCGTTCTAGCCGTGTACCAACAGGATACACGACTCGCAATGCTGAGGTTGATGACAATCTATATGGTTTTGTGGCTTCAGAGCGTTTGAATCCGCAAAAAGCACGCGTTTTATTGCAACTTGCATTAACAGAGACCAAAGATCCGCAAAAAATCCAAGCATTATTTGAAAAATATTAAGCGTTATTTCGACAATAGAAATACAGTTTACTAATCTGAATAAACCCCTAATGATTGTTTAATTATTGGGGGTTTTAATTGTCTATTTTATGATGTTGGGCGGGTTAGAATTGAAGTATAATGGTTATAAATAGAAATAGTAAAAAGGAACTCATTGAGTTCCTTTTTCTGTCAGCTTGTCGCTTTTATGAGTAAACGCTAAATTACTCTTTTGCTATATGCGCATCGTTGTCTTCACGGCAATCGCCATCAGCACAGTGACCATAGAGATATAAGCTATGGTTTGAGAGCTTAATACCATGACGTGCAGCGATATTTTTCTGACGAGTTTCAATAGATTCATCAGTAAATTCGATGACTTTACCACAGTCTAAACAAATCAGATGATCATGATGGTGTTGTTGCGTTAATTCAAAAACTGATTTACCGCCTTCAAAATTGTGGCGAGTCACAATACCAGCATCATCAAATTGGTTTAATACACGATATACCGTAGCCAGACCGATCTCTTCGCCCATATCAATAAGCTTTTTGTAGAGATCTTCCGCACTGACGTGATGGCACTCAGGCTCCTGAAGTACTTCCAATATTTTTAATCTTGGAAGTGTGACTTTGAGTCCAGCATTTTTCAATGCTTTATTATTGTCTGTCATGCGGGTTTGTCCTGTATCTTAAATTTAACAATAATGAGACTTTTTTTCTACATAGTTTCAGTTGTCTTCTAAACTGATTTACAATTATAGGCACGTAAACGAAAAATAGAAACCATGCAATGTCTAATTATTATAATAATGTCCCTAATTTTGGTGTGATTTTGTAAATCAGCCCAAAATTTCAGCGAGAGACATTTCTTCAGAAATTTGTTTTACCCACTCGTTAACACGTTCTTCGGTCAATTCTGGCTGGCGGTCTTCATCAATAGCAAGACCAATAAAGTGGTTGTCATCAGCCATACCTTTAGATACTTCAAAATGATAACCATCAGTTGGCCAATGGCCGACGATAACTGCGCCGCGTGGTTCAATAATATCGCGAATGGTGCCCATAGCATCACAGAAGTACTCTGCGTAATCTTCTTGATCTCCACAGCCAAACAATGCAACAAGTTTACCCTCGAAATCAATTTCTTCTAGGGTAGGGAAAAAATCATCCCAGTCACATTGCGCCTCACCATAATACCAAGTAGGAATGCCTAAAAGTAGAATATCGAAGGCTTCAATATCTTCTTTACTGCATTTGGCAATATCGTGTACTTCCGCGTTATCTTTGCCTAATCTCTCTTGGATCATCTTGGCAATATTTTCTGTGTTACCTGTGTCACTACCGAAGAAAATGCCTATGACTGCCATAAAGTGAATAACCTCTTGTTTTTCCCATCTGATGCAATAGTTAATAAGGGCAGATAGGACTAAATTTGAACTAAAGTTAGATAAAAATTTTAGCCTTATTTTGGCCAAAAAGCATGAATAAGTCTGTCGAATTTGTGTGGTTCATAGAAGAAGATATTATTTTACAGAAGGCTCACAAACTTGCTCTAACTGCGACATAAGTATTTCTTCAATGAGTTCACTGCGGCTCATGTTTTTCTCACTCGCCAACTGATTTAATATGCTGACAGCATCTTCATTTAATTTTAATTCAACGCGGCGTAACCCTTTGACTTTATCTCGTTTAAGTTGGTTGCGCTTGTTGATTCTTAATTGTTCATCCCGCGATAGCGGGCTTGTTTTAGGTCGCCCAGGCCTGCGTTCCTCAGCGAACAAATCAAGTGTGGTGCGATCAGTTTGTTCTTTTGCCATATTTTAAATACTAAAGGGCGTATGTACCAATAATCCAGCGCGCAATGATACCCTAGCTGATTCCCTTGCGCCATACTTGCATGCTGCGTGGGCATTGTTGAATGCGATAAAAAGATTGATTTGGATAAAAAAGTACCAACAATAGTGGTGTTGATACTTTTTCAGTTGGAAGTTATTGAGTTTGCTGACGCCATAAGCTGGCATATAAGCCATCTTTTAGGAGTAAGTTTTGATGTGTATCCATTTCGACCACTTCACCATTTTGAATAACGCATATTTTATCTGCATGCATGATGGTATTTAGTCTATGCGCAATACTGATCACGGTTTTATTTTTTGTGATAGCTGGCATATTCGCCATGATTGCAGCTTCTGATTCATAATCTAAAGTTGAAGTGATTTAGAATTCGGGATGTGAAAAATTAGTCTTTATACATCAGCCAGTTAAGAGTGTTAAATGTGGCTTTTGACTGGCTTCATTATTCGGCTGTGTCGAAATTGTGACGTGCTCACTATATTTGGTCAAATGTTGACCGCTGAAGTGGGCGTACTTCTGAACCATTTCTAGCGTTTCCCATCCCCCCATTTCTTTTAATACCATGAGCGGAGTTCCACTTTGTGCGTGCCAACTTGCCCATGTATGCCTTAGGTCGTGAAAAGTGAAATCAGTTATGCCTGAATCAGCCAAAGCTTGATAATAGCATTCTCGGTAATGACAACTTCTCCGTTTTCCGTTATTGGAGAAAACATAGTCACCATCCTTTTCAATCCCATTTAGAATTTCAATAGCCACATCATTTAGCGGAACCGGTCTAGCTCGTCCTGACTTTGCATTATCAGCCGTTACATGAGCAACTCTTCTAACTAGGTCTACGCTCTTCCATTTAAGTGATAATATCTCGCTTTTTCTCATGCCTGTTAAAATAGCAATAGAAACAAAATCCCGCATCCACTTAACTTTGATGTTAGATAGGAGTAGTTCAGCTTCCCACTTTTCTAGCCATCGAACTCTAACAACAGGCTCTTTCATCCGTGGTATATAGGATGACTTAGTTAGCCATCCCATTTTGTGCGTTAGTGAAAAAGCTCTTAGAATAAACGAGCGATATCTATTCTTTGTTGCACTTGTTAATTTACGCTTAGTAATAGGGCTATAATCCGGTATTGCATTTGCTATATCATCACTAGTGATTGATGAGAGCTTTTTTCCACCTAAAATAGCGATAAAATACTTAGAGTAAGCTTGCTTAGTTTWAAAGCTTGTTTGCCCCTTGGCATCTTTAAGAGCCAAAATGATTGCATCCTCAAATATCCGATCTGGTTGCTTCTCAAGCTTATCCTGCTGCCACAGGTCATGCTTTAGTTTGTCGTGATATTCTTGTGCTTTTATTTTGTCTGAGGTGCCAGTAGAGCGTCTAATTCTCTCGCCAGTTGGGGTGGATACATCGATCCAATACTTGCCGCCTCTTTTGTATATTGGCATTTGGTTTTCCTCTTACTACCGACCAAAGCCAGCCGATAGACATTATCGTCGTTAAACTGCGCCTGTTCAAACTTTTTTAGGCTTTCCTTGTTTGCTCTCCATGAGCTACCGACCCTGAACATGTAGTATCTAGCAGGGTTTCGGTATACCGTTGAAGATGACAGTCGGATCATCGATGCGTATTCTTTTATTGTATAAAGAGGGTCATCCACTATTAATCTCCTTATCTAATTTCATAACGTAGTAATTCAGCCACATATTAGGTGTGTATTTTAATTTCATTTCAGGAGTAATGCTTTTTCGAATTCAGGKATGTGTTTGCTTAATATTTGTTTYGATAATTGGTCGGTGAGTTTTTTATATTTCTTTAATTCTTYGTGGCATTTCCTTGCCACTGCTCGCAATCCGTTTTCATGCTCCTGTGGTGTCATAGTTCACCTATGCTATTTTCCATTCATTAATAAATAAACTTCCATGGCAATTCGATAATAATTATCGCCGTTAATTTCTATGCAATGGTTATTAAATTGACGAGCTGACCAAGTGTTATTAACTTTCACCATGCTAATCCCATTCTCAATAATAATCGGCATTGCATCGGCGGGGTTAACCTAAGTAGTTGGAAATTGGCATTAGCCGCTTTCGCTACATGGTTCGGTGGTAAATGGGTTACTGGTATCGTGCTTGGTGTCGGTAGAATCGGCCTTGCTTTTGCTGGCTTGCTTGGTTGGCCTGCTCTGTTAATTGCTGGCTTCGCTGCCGCTATCCCTGTCATTAAGTCCTATATCGATGATGCCGCTGAACACTTCGGCGATGTGATGAGTAAAGCAGGAGAAAAAGCCTCTTTAGTTGTCGCTGCGGTGCATAAGTTTAATGATCCGAATGCTACTGTCGAGGATAAAATTGTTGCCGCTGCCAAAGTAGGTGATGGTTTTGTTGCTGGAGCTGGGTTATTAAGTCTTGGTGTTGATGGCATAACAAATCTTGGCAATAACCTATGGAATGCTGCAAAAAATAACCTATCAAATAATACTTCATTATCTAGCTTTACGGCTTCTAGCGTAGAAGTTCCTCACCAGCAAAAGCGAGTATACAAGACAGATAAGGGTGATATCGTGCGAGAAGGTGGCTCTAGGTCTTGGAGGAACAACAATCCTGGTAACATAATTTGGGGTGATTACGCTAGGTCTAAAGGGGCGATAGGTCATGATACAAATGCATCTGGTCATGTTATGGCTATATTTCCAACTAAAGAGATGGGAAGCGCAGCTAAAGATCAGCTTCTTTTTGAAGGGGTTAATTACAGAGATAAAAAACTATCTGAGGCTATAAAAAGGTATGCCCCAAAATATGATAAGAACGGAAAGCAAATTAACAACACAGAGCAGTACATAAAAAATGTATTATCCTCTGTTAATGGTCAAGATAAGAAAATGAAGGATTATAGCTTATCAGAGCAAAAAGCCATCCTTGCTATGGTTGAAAAAACAGAAGATTGGAAAGCAGGAAGGGAATATTCTGCAAGCCAAGCTAATGCAATCAATGGGGCTAAAAGTTTCATGTCTACATTATCAAAACCCTTTGCGGCAGGAATTGGAGGCTTAGCTGATGGCTTCTTAGGCCAGACCAACAAGCTGCAATCACAGCAGCAGACAATCAACCACAACCGTACAGATGTTAATATCGCTGGCATAACAGTCAATACTAGCGCAAGCACCTTATCAGGCGTAAGCGAGGCTGCGGCTGAGGAATCAACAAAAAGGGTCTATCAAATAGTGCCTACGATGAGTTGATTTGCTACCATTTGCATTAAGGCAGTGGCACAATATGCTTAAATAATATTCATGGGGTGAATAATGATTAAGTATATTTGTGCTTCACTTGCCTTTGTTTCAATGCTGGCAATAGCAAATGAGAAAGGATTGCAGGGGATTTATTATAATGAGCCTGCCAATATTTATGGAACTATTGATAGAGAGGTAGCTGGTTTCCCTTCAATACGACCCGTAAATATAATCTCAGCTAGCTCTAGGGATATAGATCCTGACGGGTTAAATCAACCAGAATTTGGTGTCGGCATCATGCAGTTAGTTTTCATGAGCGATGCCATGTGGAATAAATTCGAAAAAGCAAAAGGAAAAAAAGCTACTGTCACATGTAACGCTTATCACGCTGATAATGCTAACCACATGACTCCAGTTTTATGTGAAGTAGCTGATATAACAATCAAATAAGAATAACATTAGGGTATTTTCAATGTTTAAGTTGGTTAAGTATCTATTCATAGTTTTTACTATGGTTATTTGTTTTTTCAGATCTAGAAATCAAAAACAGAATCGAGCATGCGATTAAATTTGCTGTTTTTTACTGGGTTGTAGTCGGTGTTATTTTTCTAGCATATAGTTCTGTTAAAAATTACCTCAGAAAAATCAAATCAAGAAAAACTGCACTAAAAATAATTCAAGATCAGGAAGTGGATGTAAAAATGTTTCTTGATGAATTAGAAAAGTATGTACCGATATTAGCTAGAAAAAGAAAGGCTTTAGTCACTATAGATGATTACGGATACACTTTTTATGATAAATGGGATGCAGAAAAGAAAAGCTTTCTAAAAAAATTCAATTACTACCCAAGGGTGACAGACTGTTATAAGGGTCTGCCTGATGATGTTTATCTCATGCATCTGGATTACGCTGTAAAAGAATACACAAAAGAAAATGATGTATCCATGGCGTGGAGTGCCTCAATGAGTCCTATTGAGTATGAAATGCTTTGTGCGGAAATACTTAATGACAATGGATGGAAGGCTAGAACCACCTCGGCCAGTGGTGATCAGGGTGTTGATGTTATAGCAGAGAATGGTGATGTTTGTGTTGCTATACAATGCAAATTGTACACATCTCCAGTGGGAAATAAGGCGGTACAAGAGGTTATTGCAGGGATGACTTACTGGGGGGCAACTGTAGGAGCCGTGGTAACCAATGCGCAATACACTCGATCAGCTAGAGAACTAGCAAAAGTACACGATATATATTTACTACATCATGATGATCTTCCAGAATTAACATCTATATTAGATAAGTAAATAACAGCCCCGAAAGGGGCTTTTTTGATCAACTGAAATAAATACAATTTTAGACTTTGTCTTTTCCATATAGACCGACCAGAGTTTTAAAGACCATCTTTTTAACTTCTTCAGATTGCTGGTCGGCTAATTTTTCAATGTCGTTTCTATAACCAGAAACTGGCGATGGCGTTGATAGCGCATCATCTATAATCTGTAGAAGTTCAGCATTGACGGATCTACCGTTCATATCTGCCCTAGCTTTTAGCTTATCTCTTGTCTCGGGCGGCATCCGCAATTTGAATTGTGGGTATTCTCTGCTCATGTAATCACCTTAATTTTTCTTGACAGTCTATAACGGTGATAGTACATTCTCAATTGAACCACGGTGGTTCATTAAGGAGAGAGTATGAAAGGAGCGAGAAAGCTACCACAGCTTAATTTTCGTTGGCCTGAAAAAGACATCGAGCTAGTTAAGCAGTGGGCAGAGAAAAACGGAAGATCTTTAAATAATGAAGTTCACAGAATTGTGATGGATTTTTTGAAGAAAGAAGGCGCTATCAATGCCAATTAACAGCGAAGCCCCAACTGCGGGAACAGTCGAGGCTTCTAATTTGTCAGTAATGCTGGAGAAAACCGACATGAATACTATATCAACAATTAACGTACCTTTCCACGGTAACAATTTATGTATCGTCAATCATGATGGTAGACCATACGTACCGATGAAACCAATTGTCGAAGGAATGGGGCTATCCGCTTAATATTCCTCCAATTATTTTGGAAAATTCCACTATAAAATTTATGAGATTTAATTCATCTGTAAAAAAAACAATTATGGAGAGGATTGATAGATATTCCATCGACAACAGCACTATAGAAATAGAACGACCGCCTGCACTTGTGAGTAATACAGCTAATTTACCGMCAAATGCACTMCAAGGTGACGAGATATACAAYTGGGAGACTAAGAAGAAAATGYTGTTTAATGGCACTGAGTGGCTAAATTTGTATTGATCTGTACACRCAACCTCAAGCAAGCTGAAGAAGATACTAAGAATGTGGAGTTGGAAGAGGAAMAGGAGGGCGRTATCTAACCCTCTCTGTCGTACTCATATCCCTGCGGAAACCRCTTGCTCAATTCTCTGTAATAAACTAAACGCTCACGAAAGTACTCGCGCAAGTGTTCGGGTTGTTGTCGTTCAATCTCGACATCGATTACGGGCTTGCCGAGTCTTTCAAGATACGCGACTCCTGAAGCAGCTAAATCGACATTTACTTTGTCTTTTTCTTCTTTTGGTAGTTCTGCGAGATTGTGCATATTTGTTTTCTGTGGGGGATGACATAAAGTGAGTATAGCATGGAGGGGAAATCACTGTGACGGACTGTGCCGAAATTGTGACACAAAAATGAGAGGAATCGATAAAAATAGGCAGAAATCAGCAAATCGCAAAAATGCTGGCTGGCTTGTAGTGCGGCTTTGCTAGCTAAAAATCATTAATCAATGTTTGCACATCCTGTGATTCATAATCTAAGGCAGATGTTGCTTCATCAAGAATTAAAATATCAGGTTGATTAATTAAAGCTCTAGCAAGAGCAATACGTTGGCGTTGTCCACCTGACAGATTTAACCCGCGCTCTGATAAAGGATAATTAAAATTATCAGGCAGAGTCATAATAAAATCATATGCCCCAGCAAGTTTAGCGGCTTGAATAATTTCATCATCACTTGCTTGAGGTTTACTTAAACGAATGTTTTGTGCAATGGTGCCGACAAAGAGCATGCTTTCTTGTAGTACGACACTCATCTTGCGACGTAAAGCGACCGTATCCGTCACGGCCAAATCCATACCATCGACGATGACTTGGCCATGTTGAGGAACATAAAGCCGCTGTAATAGCTTCGTTAATGTGCTTTTTCCTGAACCTGACGGACCGGTTACCCCAATAAACTCTCCGGCTTTAACTTCTAATGAAAGGTTATTAAGCACTTCTGGGGTTTCGGGTTGGTAGCGAAATCGGATATTTTGAAAATGAATATTGCCTTGTATAGATGCAGAACTTGCAATCCCGTTACGCTCATTTTCAATAGGCTCATCCAAAATATCACCAACTCGGCGTAATGAAATAATAGTGTGTTGAAAATCTTGCCAAATTTGCGCTAACCTCAATACGGGTTGAGTAACATGGGCACTTAACATGTTATAAGCAACTAATTCACCCGGGCTAATTACGCCATTCATCACTTCTTTTATACCAACCCAAAGGAGAATTGCTGTCGTTATTTTACTCACTAGCGTCATTAATTGAGAGGCAACTTCACTGCGCATAGAAACTTTAAAACTTTGGATCAATTGTTTACTGAATAATTTTTGCCAGCGCTGATAGAAATATTTTTCAGTTGCTGTTGTTTTAATGGTTTCTATGCCAGAAATGGTTTCCGTTAAAAAGGTTAATCCATTTTCATCTGCACTGTATGATTTCTCTGTTTGCTGGCGGATAATGGGGCCTAAGATCATCCATAAAATAAAAAAGATCACTAACGAGCCAAGAAGTATCCATGTCATCAATGCACTATAGGAAAATAAGAACGCTATAAAAAGAATGACAAATAATAAGTCAATAAAGAGCATTAATGTCGAGCCAGTTAAGAATTGACGGATATGTGTCATTTCCCGGATACGAGCAATAATTTTCCCTGTAGGGCGTATTTTAAAATAATTTAATGGTAAAGCCATTAAATGACGATAAAGCTTACCCGATAGTTCCGCACTAATTTGCATGCTGGTATAACTAAATATTTTATTACGAATGAAGCTATATATAGGTTCAGCTAGAGCAATACCTATAATTGCAATCGCTAATACATGCAAACTGTTTAAACTTCGACCTACTAAAACTTTATCTATAATATTTTGAAATAATAAAGGACTAATTAACGCAAATAATTGAACGATAGCCGCTAATAGGAAAATGTTTTTTAATGAATGACGTTGACGAAATATTGATGGAATAAACCACTCAAGACCAAATTTTTTCTTTGGTATAATCTCAAACTGTTCTTTAATTAATAAAATAGTAACGTCAGTTTTATCATTAAAAATATCTTCATTATATTGGGTATGTTCATTGGTTTCCGGCGCTATAAAAATGAGTTTTTCATGGTTATCCCTTGAAAAGATAAACCAACGCTCATGAACATAAATCAGAGCAGGAAGTGGAATATTTGCTAATTCTTGCACTTCTACTGAAATAAGTTCTGTTTCATAACCTAGAACATGGGCAGCTTCCCTTAATTCCCACTGAGTAGGAGAGATTGATTGCATGCCAATAGAATGCATTATCTGATCTTTTGTCACACTCTTTTGATAATGATTGGCTATCCAGACTAATCCATCTAAGCCATAATTATTTTCAGGCGAATTCATCGATTATTTCTCCCTTAACGCAGTAGATGTATATTCTTGAATTGGGCTTAATAGGTAATCGATAACACGGCGTTTTTCGGTTTTAATTTCAGCTGTAATAGAAAGTCCTGGTGTTAATTCAATCTGTTTTCCATCAACGAATAAGCTTTTTTCTTTTAAGCTTATTTGACCTAAGAAAACTAAACCAAGCTGTTCATCTTGTATGCTATCTCGTGAAATAGAAAGAACTTCACCATCAATCGTGCCATAGCGAGTATAAGGAAATGCATCAACTTTTACGGTGACACTTTGCCCTTCACGAATAAAACCGATGTCTTTATTTAAAATTTTAACTTCAGCAAGTTGAACATCATTATTAGGAACAATTGCCATTAATTGCTGTGCGGGTTGTAATACAGCGCCTAGAGTATGTGTTGCTAATTGCTGTACTGTGCCGTCAACAGGAGAACGAATAATTTTTAATTGTTCTCTTTCTTGGTTTTTGAGTAATTCTTGTTCTAAAGAAGCTTGCTTAAATTTAGCTTGCCTGAAATTTTCATACCATTCTTGTAATTTTTGTGTTTTTAATCGATGACATTTTTCTTCTAGTGTTTTTTGTTGGCTATCTAAGATGACCAGTTCAGATAGCTTATTTGTTTTTTCTTGTTTAGCGGTTAACAGTTCGCGTTCTTGCTCCAGATATTCTTTCTGACTAATAACTTGTTTCTGATTTAACGATGTATAGGCATTAAGACGTTTATTAATATTAGCAATAAGTGCATTAATATCATTTAGCTCGCGCTTTTTAGCGGCATAGTTTGTTCTATTAAGCGATATTTCCTGATTAATTTCACTAATAAGAGCATCATATTCATTTTTAATACTTTGATAACTTAAGATGACTTTTTGCTGCTCATCAGGTAATAATTTGGAAAAAGAGTTATCTATAGTTGGTGATTGTTGTTTAATTAGCGCTTGATGAACAAGCTTCTCAATAATTTGAAAGTTAATTTGATAATTAAGATTTAAAATATCTTGATTAATACCTAATACATTGACGCTTAATAACGCATCACCTTGTTTTATTTTTTGTCCATCAGCAACATAAATTTGTTGTAAGCGACTTAGCTCAAAAGCTTGTATTAATTGCGTTCTTCCAGAAACAATCAATCTACCTTGTGTTGTTGCCTGAATATCTAATTTTCCTAAATATGCCCACATAATACTCAGCAGAATACCAACGCTAATCACAATGGCAACAATGACAGCAAGATAAGAAGGCGGTGTTTTTAATAGCGCTAAATGAGACGGTAAAAAATGGTTATATTCTGACTTTGATTTCATGATTAACATCCATGTAATTATTTAAATGATTGTTGGAGAGTCCATAAATGTTGATAAAAACCACCTTGTTCTATTAATTTTTGATGTGTTCCTTGTTCGACAATTTTGCCTTGTTGCATAACAATAATCCGATGGCATTGACGGATAGTAGAAAGGCGATGAGCAATAGTAATGACAGTTCTTCCTTCTGAAATTGTGTGCATATTTTCTTGAATGATAGCTTGTGATTCATCATCTAAGGCACTTGTTGCTTCATCAAAAATAATAATTTTCGGGTCAGATAATAACGTGCGGGCAATAGCAATACGTTGGCGCTGACCTCCAGATAATGAAGATCCTCCTTCAGCTAATATGGTGTCGTAACCCAGAGGTAATTTTAAAATAAAGTCATGTGCTCCAGCCATTTTGGCGGCGTGAATGACATCATCCATAGAAGCATTTGGTCGGGTTTGTGCGATATTATCGAAAACAGTTTGATTAAAAAGAAAGTTTTCTTGTAATACGATACCAATCTGTTGTCTTAATGTGCTGGTGTTTATTGAGGATAAAGGATGACCATCAAGTAAAATCGTTCCTTTTTCCGGGGTATATAACCGAAGTAATAAACGCGCTAATGTACTTTTTCCTGAGCCAGATGTGCCAACAATGCCAATAGTTTCACCGGCATGAATAGATAAATTGAAATCATCAAGAATATAAGGGGTATTTGGTTGATAACGAAAGGCGATATTAGTTAACTGAATATTGCCTTCAAGACGGTTATTTTTACCTTCATCGATTTGTTCTGTCGGGAGATTAATTATTTGCGCTAATTTTTCAATGGCAACTTTTGTCCTAATATAATTTCCCCATAACTTAATGGATTTTACTAATGGCTGGCTTGCATGATTAACCATCATATGAAAAGCAATAAATTGACCAATTGTCATATGCAAAGCGAGTACTTCTGACGCGCCGATCCAGAGAATAATTGCACTGGTTATTTTTTCGATCACCATGACAATATGCTCAGAGCGTGAGCTTATTTGGTTTGCGATAAAATTGGTATGGCTCATATCTGAAGTTTGGTTGTCCCAGCGGCGTGTAAAATTAGGTTCAATAGAAAGGCTTTTAGCTGTTTCTATGCCATTAATACTTTCTGTCAGAAATGAGGTATTTATAGCAATATTTGAAAATTGCTCATTTGCTGAGGATTCAACTTTGGGTGTTATCCACCAAGCAACAAATAGATAGGCAGGGAGTGAGCAAAGGAAAATTAGCACGAGTGTGGGTGATAGCACATTCATGACATAAATAAAAACAAACAGGAATAAAATATCAATTGTCAGGGTAAAGAAGCTACCGGTTAAAAATTCACGTATTGTTTCTAACTCTTTGACTCTGGTGACAATCGCCCCAATTTGGCGGCTTTTAAAAAAAGAAATTGGCAGATGTAAAAGATGATTAACCAGCTTTAATCCTAAGGTTGTGTCAATTCGATTTACCGTATGATGGTAAGTATATTCCCTCAATCCTTTTAAGATCACTTCAATAAATGCCGCAATAATTAATCCAAAGATAAGTACATCAAGTGTTGCCATATTATTGTGAACTAATACTTTATCCATAATAACTTGAATAACAATAGGTGAAACTAAAGCGAGTATTTGTAAAGTGAATGAAAATAATAAAATGCAACCAATGATTGATTTATATTTTAAAAATTCCGCTTTAAACCAACTAATATCAAATCTACTTTGCTGATATTTTACTTGTAACCATTTTCCACTCCAAACTTTATCAAAATCCTCTAAACTCCATAGTTCAGGTGCTGGATTATCTAAAGATTGAATTAATACTTGTTCATGGTTAAAGTTAGCTAATAAATAAGGTTTGTTATTATTATCATAAATGATAGATGGCGAATCTATTTTATTAATTGATTTTTTAGATTGGATTTTGTATCGAAATTTTATATTCAATTTTTCTTTTAGTATTTTTAATGTGTCATTAACACTTTTGTTTTCATTAATTATTTCTTTAAAATCATCGTATTGAGTGTGTCCTAATAATTTAATTATAGTACCAATGAAGTAAAGGGTTGATTGTGATTGTTTATATTCCATTTTATATGTAACTATTCCTTTAATTTATATTTCATATTATTCAGATAATTTTGATTATGGTATGTTTTCAACTGAAAAACGCTCAATAATAATGTGGTTTTACAAAATGAAATGGAGCTGACTAATAAATTAGTAATAGCAGCTTGAAAGGTTAGAACCATAAATAAATATTATTCTCAATAATGAAGCAGTGCAAGTATTTTCAAATTAATAATGCTATGAATAATTTTTATCTATATATTGATTGCTTGTATTCTTTATATAAATATATTTTCAATTACAATCGACAGTTATTTGTTCATAATATAAATATAGATCATATAAACTCAATAAAGCTAAACTTATTGTAAGTTATCTATAAATATAAATTGATGGGTACCTTATAAAGAGGATAGTACAGCGATTACAATTAGATGGATATTGAAGTTATTCTTATAATCACTTTTACAAATAATGTAAAACATGGCTAAAGCAAAGAGAGAGCTAATCTGCTCCCACCTTTGTCTATGATGTAAAAAATAGCGTTATTTTAAAATCCATTAGGCAGTGATAGAAAACGATGAATTGCTCTTAAAACATGTTCAGGCTTTTCGGCATGTACCCAGTGCCCGGTATCTGCAACAACCCAAGCTTTTGTGTTGGGAAATTGGGCTGTAATTTGCTCACGATATTCAGGTAGTACATAAGGTGAGTTACCTCCCGGGATTAAGAGCACGGGTTTATCCCATACTGGAACATTTTTCCAACCAATAATGAGTTCATAGTTATTTTTTATTGCAGGTAAATTAAATTTCCATTCACCTTGGCGGAATGATTTAAGTAAAAATTGAATAACGCCATCTTCATTTATATATTCACGAATGATGCTAGCTGCTTCTTGTCTGCTTTTGACTTGCGCTTTTAAAACAGCTTCAAGAGCCGCAATGATAGCATCATGGCGATGTACATGATAAACAACAGGTGCCATATCAATAGCGACTACTTTTTCAACGAATTCAGGAGCAATTTCAGTGGCTGCCATGGCTATTTTTCCACCCATAGAGTGGCCGATTAAAATGGCATTATGGTAACCAAGCGATTGGGCTAAGGTGATAACATCTTGCGCCATTTGGCGGTATTCCATTGTTTCTGAACGAAATGAGTCGCCATGATTGCGCACATCAATTTGAATGGTATCAAAATACTTTTGCAAGTCTCGACCTAAGACGCCTAAATTGTTGAGATCACCAAATAACCCATGAATAAGAATGACAGGTGTTGTGGAAACAGGTTTTTCAGGTTTATGGATAGTGTAGTTTAATAAGTTCGTCATATTGAATCATCTGTTTTTATGGCATGCAGGAGAAAGTACTATCATGGCATGTACGCAATAAAAATCCAAATATGCTGATGAGTTGGTGGCTAATACCAACACAATATTTAGGAAATTTATTTAGTTTAATATCAGTGAAATGAGATATTTATTTCTCTATATGTTTAATCGACATTTAAAATGATTTAATTCTGAAAAGCCTATAAAAGAATATTATATATTTAAGGCGAAGTATTCATTATTAAATATATTATTTAACATAAAACAAACAATAAACGGTTAACTTACTGAAATATCATTGAACTTAAGATTATGTTTTTATTAAGTTATTGAAATTTTAATTGTTTTGTTTTTTTGAAATCTATCTTATAATCGACAAATAAATGTTAGTTAAAAAAGTACTGGGAAAAGATGAAAACGATAGAAGTTGATGAAGAGCTTTACCGCTATATTGCCAGCCACACACAGCATATCGGTGAAAGTGCATCAGATATTTTGCGACGTATGTTGAATTTTAAAGCCGGACAGCCAGTACAAGCAAAAGAACTTGGCAGTGAACAATCGGGTGAAATACAACTTATAAATAAAATATCAGATGAACCACAAAACCCGGTGCGAGTGGTAAGAGAATTACTACTTTCTGATGCTTATGCAGAAAAAAGCAAAGCAATCGATCGTTTTATGCTAATTCTATCCACGCTTTATAGCTTAGATGCCAATATTTTTGCTAATGCAACAGATTCTATGCATGGTCGTACCCGTATTTATTTTGCGGGTGATGAGCAAACTTTATTAGCGGCAGGTAAACAATCCAAGCCTAAACATATTCCGGGCACCCCTTATTGGGTTATTACTAATACAAACACCAACCGTAAACGCAGCATGGTTGAGGCAATCATGCAGGAAATGAAATTTCCTGCAAATGAGATTGAAAAAGTTTGTAATACTATCTAAAAATTGAAGCATCACTGGTATCCAATAAAGATGTGATACCAGTGCTTTAGGAGATAATAAGTGACAATACATGAAAGAGCTGGGCAGCTTCCTTCTCAGGATGATTTGATCAATGTTGCACAATTAACTGCTCAATATTATCAGTTGCAGCCACAGGCAAGTAATCCAGAGCATGCGGTTAAATTTGGTACTTCAGGGCATCGTGGTAGTGCTGGTCGTAAAAGTTTTAATGAAAATCATATCATTGCTATTGCTCAAGCTATTGCTGATTTACGCAAACAGAATGGGTTAACAGGGCCTTGTTTTGTTGGTAAAGATACTCATGCATTGTCTGAAGCGGCTTTTATCACTGTGATAGAAGTGCTTACAGCTAACCAAGTGAATGTCATTATTCAATCTGATAATGGGTTCACGCCAACGCCTGCAATTTCTCATGCCATTATAAGCTATAACCAAAATCATCAAGATATTGCTGATGGTATTGTTATCACTCCATCGCATAACCCGCCTGAAGATGGTGGTATTAAATATAATCCGGCTAATGGTGGCCCTGCTGATACAGATTTAACTTCTGTAATTGAAAAGCAAGCTAATCAATTGTTGGCTAACAATCTTGCGGGTGTTAAGAAACTGACTTTTGAAGATGCATTAGCCAGTGGTTATGTCAATGAACAAGATCTTGTCATGCCTTATGTTGCTGCGTTAGGTGAAGTCATCGACATGAAGGCAATTCAAAAAGCGGGACTTAAAATTGGTGTCGACCCACTTGGTGGTTCTGGCATTGAATATTGGCGAAAAATTGCCGAATACTATCAACTTGATCTTGAGTTGGTGAATGACCAGCTTGACCAAACATTCCGCTTTATGCCGCTTGACCATGATGGTGTTATCCGGATGGATTGCTCATCTCGTTGGGCAATGGCGGGTCTATTGGGAATGAAAGAAAAATTTGATTTAGCATTTGCTAATGACCCAGATTATGATCGGCATGGCATTGTGACACCAGCAGGTCTAATGAATCCGAATCATTATCTTGCTGTTGCTATTGAGTATTTATTCCAAAATCGCCCTCAATGGGGTAAAGATGTTGCAGTCGGAAAGACATTAGTATCCAGTGCCATGATTGACCGTGTTGTTGCTGATATTGGGCGCGAGCTGATTGAAGTACCAGTCGGTTTTAAATGGTTTGTTGATGGTTTATTTGATGGTTCTTTTGGCTTTGGTGGCGAAGAAAGTGCTGGTGCATCGTTCCTAAAATTTGATGGTACGCCATGGTCAACAGATAAAGACGGTATTATTTTGTGTTTGCTTGCCGCAGAAATTACGGCAGTAACAGGGGAAAACCCACAGCAACGTTATAATAAGTTGGCAGAAAAGTTTGGCGCGCCAATTTATAACCGTATTCAGGCAAAAGCTACCCATGAGCAGAAAGCGAAATTAAGTAAGCTTTCGCCAGAAATGGTTTCTGCTGATATATTGGCTGGGGACAAAATTACTCAACGTTTAACGGCAGCGCCGGGTAATGGTGCATCTATTGGTGGCCTAAAAATCATGACGGATTATGGTTGGTTTGCTGCTCGCCCATCAGGAACTGAAGAAGCTTATAAAATCTATTGTGAAAGTTTCCGTGGCGAAGAGCATTTACGCCAAATTGAAAAAGAAGCTATCGAAATAGTTAGTAAGGTTATTGCCTAGTTTCGAACACAAATTCTCCTTCCGTATGAATTTTAAATAGGGAAGGAGAAAAATATCGTTAAACCTCAATTTTTACACACACCAATAATCGGGATTTTATCCCTTTTTCCTTTTTTATCTCTTTATAATATTGTGCTGGGAATTGTCACCAAACAATTTTAAAAATTCCTATCTTCTTTACTTCCAATTAACTCATATTGTATTTGTATCCGACTAAGCAATAACCATTGCAGCCAGCGGCTTGTGATGATACAACCTTAGATACTGAATCAATTTAATAACATATTGAGATAGGGTGAGGTCAATGAGTCAGGTTTATAATTTCAGTGCAGGTCCAGCTATGCTACCTGTTGAAGTCATGCGTCGTGCAGAACAGGAATTTTGTAATTGGAAAGGCTTGGGTGTTTCTGTCATGGAAGTTAGCCATCGTGGTAAAGATTTCATTGCCGTGGCAGAAGAAGCAGAGCAAAATTTGCGTGATTTATTAAATATTCCTCAAAACTATAAAGTCTTATTTTGCCATGGTGGTGCCCGTGGTCATTTTGCTGCATTACCAATGAACTTATTGGGTGATAAAACAACAGCTGATTACATTGTGGGTGGTTATTGGGCCGAATCTGCTGCAGAAGAAGCTAAAAAATACTGCGAACCGAATATTATTGAGACCAAACGAGTAAAAGATGGTGTTTTGAGTATTCAGCCAATGGATGAATGGGCATTAAGCAAAGATGCAGCATATATTCATTATTGCCCGAATGAAACAATTGACGGCTTAGCTATTCACGAAGAACCCAATTTCCCTAATGATAAAGTGGTCATTGCAGATTATTCATCATCAATTCTTTCTAAACCAATTGATATTAGCCGTTATGGTGTTATCTATGCTGGCGCTCAGAAAAATATTGGACCAGCAGGCTTAACATTAGTCATTATCCGTGAAGACTTATTAGGTAAAGCCTCAAAACAAACACCTTCAGTGCTAGATTATACCGTCCTTGCTAAATATGACTCAATGTTCAATACGCCACCGACATTTGCTTGGTATTTATCAGGAATGGTTTTCAAATGGCTAAAAGAGCAGGGTGGATTGCAAGAGATGGCAAAACGTAACTATGAGAAATCTCAGTTACTTTACAATGCAATCGATAATAGCGAATTTTATATCAACCGAGTTGCCGTTGAAAACCGCTCTTGGATGAACGTGCCATTCCAAATGCAAAATCCTGCATTGGACGAAAAATTCCTTGAAGAAGCTAAAGCACGAGGTTTGCTATCACTAAAAGGTCACCGAGTTTCTGGTGGTATGCGTGCATCTATTTACAATGCAATGCCGTTAGCGGGCGTGCAAGCGTTGGTAGATTTCATGGCAGATTTTGAAAATCGTCACGCGTAAGCTTTATAATATATTGCACTGTATTTATTGATAGTAATTTAAATGCAGTGCTATCCTTTTTCCTTTATTTTATAACGATAATAATCAAACGAGACTGGAGAATTTGCTCTTTATGCAATCCCTGACATTACAACCTATTTCTTCTATTAATGGCACAATTAATTTGCCAGGGTCTAAAAGTGTATCAAATCGCGCTCTTTTACTTGCTGCAATGGCTAATGGTACGACTGAGTTAACAAACTTATTAGATAGTGATGATATTCGCCATATGCTGAATGCATTAAGCTTGTTGGGTGTTAATTATCAACTTTCGGACGATAAAACACGTTGTCGTGTACAAGGTATTGGCAAATGCTTAAGCCATGAAGGTGAACTGGAGATTTTTTTAGGTAATGCTGGAACTGCAATGCGTCCTTTAGCCGCCGCATTATCGTTAGCTAATAATAATATTGTGCTAACAGGTGAGCCGCGAATGAAAGAACGCCCAATTGGCCATTTAGTCGATGCTTTACGTGAAGGTGGCGCAGTTATTGAATATTTAGAACAAGAAAATTACCCACCTATTCATATTCAAGGCGGTTTTTCTGGTGGCAATATCTCTGTAGATGGCTCTGTCTCAAGCCAATTTTTAACTGCGCTTTTAATGGCTGCACCATTAGCTGAACAAGATACAGTTATTACTATTATTGGTGAATTAGTTTCAAAACCCTATATTGATATTACATTAGCTTTAATGAAAACATTTGGTGTTAATGTGGAAAATCATCAATATCAATCATTCTCTATCACTGGAAAACAGCAGTATCAATCACCAGGTGAATATCTGGTTGAAGGTGATGCTTCATCAGCTTCCTATTTTTTAGCTGCGGCGGCAATTAAAGGCGGCACGGTTCGCGTAACAGGAATTGGGCGCAATAGTTTGCAAGGTGATACCAAATTTGCCAATGTTTTAGAAAAAATGGGCGCTACCATCCGCTGGGGAGATGATTTCGTCGAATGTGAGCGTGGCACGCTTAACGGCATTGATATGGATATGAATGCGATCCCTGATGCTGCTATGACAATTGGAACAGTTGCGCTATTTGCTGAAGGTGAAACGGTTATTCGCAATATTTATAATTGGCGAGTAAAAGAAACAGATAGGTTATATGCAATGGCGACTGAGCTGCGCAAAGTGGGCGCAGAAGTTGAAGAAGGGCATGATTTTATTCGAGTGACGCCGCCTGCAAAATTACAACATGCAGAAATCGAAACCTATAATGACCACAGAATTGCAATGTGTTTTTCGCTAGTTGCATTATCTGATACGCCAGTCACTATTCTTGATCCGGGTTGTACCGCAAAAACTTTTCCAGACTATTTTCAACGATTAGCTCAGCTAGCTAACGTCAAATAAACTCATCATCATTTGACTGATTGGTATCCGATAAAGGAACCAATCAGTTCTATTCATTTATTCTCATCAATATTTTATTCATTTACTTAAGAAGCTCCTTATTTCACAAAACTGCCGAGTAGGTATAATATTGCCACAGATTTTAATTGCGGGTGGCAAAGCCGCTTGCAAAAAAGGAGAACTTTTATGGAGGCAATCGCCCCTGTAATAACGGTAGATGGACCAAGTGGTGCAGGTAAAGGCACGCTATGTCAGGCATTAGCAAATGAATTTGGGTGGCAACTTTTAGACTCAGGTGCGATTTATCGTGTTCTTGCATTGGCAGCATTACATCATCACGTGGATATTCAATCTGAAGATGCTTTAGTTCCGTTGGCGGCTAACTTAGATGTGCGTTTTGTGCCAGAAGAAAATCATTTAAAAGTGATTTTAGAAGGCGAAGATGTGACTAATCAAATCCGAACAGAAACGGTTGGAAATACAGCATCTCAAGCAGCAACGTTTCCTCGTGTCAGAGAAGCCTTATTAAGACGTCAACGTGCTTTTAGAGGCATGCCCGGACTGATTGCTGATGGACGAGACATGGGAACAGTTGTTTTCCCTGATGCACCAGTGAAGATTTTCCTTGATGCTTCAGCAGAAGAACGTGCTCATCGACGCATGAAGCAGTTGCAGGAAAAAGGCTTTGATGTTAACTTTGATCGACTTTTAACCGAAATACAAGAGCGCGATTATCGAGATCGTAATAGAGCTGTTGCGCCTTTGGTTGCCGCAAAGGATGCTTTAATTCTAGACTCCACAAGTATGTCAATTGAGGAAGTCATTGAAAAAGCACAAACCTATGCGAAAAAAATTCTACAATTATCTTAATAATTGGCTGTATTTTAGCTTGTAATGCAGATAATATACGTACTCAAGTTGTGTTAATCTAAATAAATTGACATAACACCCACCTTATAACATGGATAGTTGTGAGGTATGTGAAACAACCCCATCTGGCCGGATGCTGAATGGACGTTAATAAGAAACCCTTGAAGATCATTAATATGACAGAATCTTTTGCTCAACTCTTTGAAGAATCCCTACAAAATATTGAAACTCGTCCTGGTTCTATCGTCCGTGGTACTGTTGTTGCCATCGATAAAGACGTAGTCCTGGTTGACGCAGGTCTGAAATCTGAATCTGCTATCCCAGTAGAACAGTTCAAAAACGCGCAGGGTGAACTTGAAATCCAAGTTGGCGATGAAATCGATGTAGCTCTAGATGCAGTAGAAGATGGTTTCGGTGAAACTATCCTTTCTCGTGAGAAAGCTAAACGTCATGAAGCATGGCTGATGCTGGAAAAAGCTTACGAAGAAGCTGAAACTGTAACTGGTGTTATCAACGGTAAAGTTAAAGGTGGTTTCACTGTAGAACTGAACGGCATCCGTGCGTTCTTACCAGGTTCACTGGTAGACGTTCGCCCAGTTCGTGATACTACTCACTTGGAAGGCAAAGAGCTAGAGTTCAAAGTAATCAAGCTTGATCAGAAGCGCAACAACGTTGTTGTTTCTCGTCGTGCTGTAATTGAATCTGAAAGCAGCGCAGAGCGCGATCAACTGCTGGAAAATCTGCAAGAAGGCATGGAAGTTAAAGGTATCGTTAAAAACCTTACTGACTACGGTGCATTTGTTGATTTGGGTGGTGTTGACGGTCTGCTGCATATCACTGATATGGCTTGGAAACGTGTTAAACATCCAAGCGAAATCGTCAATGTTGGCGATGAAATCACTGTTAAAGTTCTGAAATTTGACCGTGAGCGCACTCGTGTGTCTCTGGGTCTGAAACAACTGGGCGAAGATCCTTGGGTCGCAATCGCTAAACGTTACCCAGAAGGTACTAAACTGACTGGTCGCGTTACTAACCTGACTGATTACGGCTGCTTCGTAGAAATCGAAGAAGGCGTTGAAGGTCTGGTTCACGTTTCAGAAATGGATTGGACTAACAAAAACATTCACCCATCTAAAGTTGTTAATGTTGGTGATGTTGTTGAAGTTATGGTTCTGGACATCGACGAAGAACGTCGTCGTATTTCTCTAGGCCTGAAACAGTGCAAATCTAACCCATGGCAACAATTTGCAGAAACTCACAACAAAGGCGACCGCGTTGAAGGTAAAATCAAGTCAATCACTGACTTCGGTATCTTCATCGGACTGGAAGGCGGTATCGATGGCCTAGTTCACCTGTCTGACATCTCTTGGAACGTTACTGGAGAAGAAGCAGTTCGTGAATACAAAAAAGGTGACGAAATCGCAGCAGTTGTTCTGCAAGTCGATGCAGAGCGTGAGCGTATTTCTTTAGGCGTTAAGCAGTTAGCTGAAGATCCATTCAACAACTACTTGGCAGCAACTAAGAAAGGCGCAATCGTTACTGGTAAAGTCATCGCAGTTGATGCTAAAGGTGCAACTGTTGAGTTGACTTTAGGCGTTGAAGGTTACCTGCGTGCATCAGAAGCTTCACGTGACCGTGTTGAAGATGCTACTCTGGTTCTGAAAGTTGGTGATGATGTTGAAGCTAAATACACTGGTGTTGATCGTAAAAACCGTGTAATCAACCTGTCTGTTCGCGCGAAAGACGAAGCTGATGAAAAAGATGCTATCGCTACCGTGAATAAACAAGAAGAAACAAGCTTTAGCAACAATGCGATGGCTGAAGCTTTCAAAGCGGCTAAAGGCGAATAATTAAGTTGGGGTAATCAATAATGTTACCCCTTTGTAACGGTAGTTTAGGGAGGTACTATGACCAAGTCTGAGTTAATCGAAAGACTGGCTAGCCAGCAATCTCATCTTTCAGCAAAAGTTGTCGAGGAAGCTGTTAAAGAAATTCTCGAGCATATGGCTGATACTTTGGCTAGTGGTGAGCGTATAGAAGTCCGCGGATTCGGCAGTTTTTCTCTTCACTACCGTGCTCCGCGTGTTGGGCGTAACCCAAAAACGGGCGACAAAGTTGAATTGGAAGGTAAATACGTTCCTCACTTCAAACCTGGTAAGGAATTACGTGACCGTGTAAATATTTATGGTCAATAATTGATTATAAATCTTAATTATTAGTTCAAAACGGTGTTGGTTATTAATCAGCGCCGTTTTTTCTTTATATTCAGTATGTTCATTTCAATATTCCCTCTAATAATTAATTCAAATAAAATATTTAAATTTAATTTATAAGTTAATTATTCATTGTTCTAACCTTTCTTATTAATTTATTGAGTTTATAAAACAGGTTATTTAAAAATAAATTTCATTAATCATAAAGTAATTATTACAAAAACTATTACATATACTCATGTGAGATATAACCATAATACAAATTAACTCTATTTTGCACGATGAATACTTACTACTGTTTTTAGTTTTGCGAGAAGCTTCGCAAGATAACATTGTTATATTGTATATTACATAAATATTTACGAGTGAGTTTAAATTTACTCGAATATTTATATTGAGATCTTTAAAGCTTCTTTATAGTTAGTTATTCATATCGGGTATCTAAGGTGGATGACTATGCATGATGATATTTACTTTTTTTAAACACAAACCACTTTCTTGTAGTATGGCATCTATTGCTGTATTTATCGGTGCTATCCCTATATTATTTATTCATCATATACCTAAATTAGACAATATATTAATTGTCGAAATAATTTTATTATTATTTGCTCTGTTTATTAAAGTAAATAGACATCTAAAATTATTATTATTGATTATTATTTCTTTTTTATGGTCCTGTTTTCATTGTAACTATTTAATTAATAATATTAATATTCTATCAAAAAGTTCACATGATTTAGAAGTCACAATTGTGAGTGTTCCTTCAATTAATAATGAAAATGAAAAAATTAAGGTTGGAATTAATAGAATAAATGGTGAATATACTTTTCCACCGCTATATGCAATGTGGAAAATTAAACACAAATCTAATTTTTCTCTTTGTGCAGGTCAAACATGGTCATTGACTGGAATATTAAAGCCTATACACGCATCAATGAATGAAGGTGGTTATGACCAGCAGAGAGCTCATATTTCCCAGCGCATCATTGGTACATTTAAAAATATACCTGCAAAGGTTATTAATCCTGAATGTTCATCAAGACAAAAGATAATTGATGCTTATATGGATAAATTAATTCTTTTGGATCATGCTGGCGTGATGTATGCCTTAATGTTCGGTGAAAGGGGAATGCTGCCAAAAGAGACATCTCAGCTTTTACAAACCACGGGATTAAGCCATTTAATCGCAATTTCTGGGTTACATATTGGAATGTCATATTTGTTTGGCTTTTGGTTAGCGCGACTATGCATGTATGTATTCCCAATTAATAAAATTAATCTCAAATTCCCCGTTTTAGCTGGGGCTATATGTGCATTTTTTTATGCTTGGGTTTCTGGTTTTGCTATTCCAGCAACTCGCGCACTAATTAGTTTAACATTATGGATTTATATTCAACAGCAAAGTGGTCGCTATTTTTCTTGGCAGTGGGCAATTTGGAGTATTGGATTGATTGTTGCGGCTGATCCTTTAGCAATATTATCTGATAGTTTCTGGCTTTCGAGTTTTGCTGTGCTTTCAATATTATATTGGTTTAAACTATTTCCCGCCTCATTATTCGCTCGATACCCTAAATTCATAGCTAATATTATGTTATTAGCTCATTTACAAGTTGGCTTACTTATATTACTTGCGCCAATACAGATTATCCTTTTTCAGGGTATTAACTTGATGAGTTTTTGGGCTAATTTATGGTTGGTTCCATTAATTTCGTGGTTAGTTATCCCTGCAATTTTATTACTATTTTTCCTACCTATATCTTTTATTCAAAATATAATTTTTCAATTGATTGATAAGATCATATTTATTGGCATGAAACCGCTTCCATACTTAAGCAGTTATTGGACCGAAATAATGATTATTCCTTTTTGGGGATTAATATTTTGCTGGGTTATTGGAATATTTATTATTTTTGGATGGTATAAACATTATTGCGGTTTATTGGGTTGTTTGATTATGCTTTGCATAGGAGTTGACGATGTTGATCGAGAACACCAAAATAATGATTGGAGTTTAACAACGTTGGATGTTGGGCATGGGCTAGCCGTTGTTATTCAGCAAAATAATTTAGCACTTTTATATGATACGGGGAATCGTTGGCTAAATGGTAGTAATGCTCAGCGCCAAATTATTCCTTATCTGAAATATAAACATATAACGCCAATAGGTCTTATTTTAAGTCACGACCATCTTGATCACACTGGTGGCGTTCCTGAGCTAATTAAACAATACCCTTGGCTTAATATTCGTAGCGCGATTAAAAAAAATCGCCATATTCCGTGTTATAAAGGTCAGAAGTGGCAATGGGGAAAGCTTAACTTTGAAGTTCTATGGCCAGAATTACTTTCGAAAGTATCACATAATAATGATTCTTGTGTGATCTTGCTGACTGACGGGTATTATAAAATTTTGCTAACAGGTGATATAGAAAAAGAAGGAGAAAAAGCAATTACAGCGCTATATAAGAAAAAATTAGATTCTGATATTCTTTTTGCTCCTCATCATGGAAGTAATACATCATCTACATCATTATTCGTGAGAACGGTATCCCCAGATGTAGTGATTGTATCTTCTGCAAGGTATAGTGCATGGAAAATACCCTCCCAAAAAGTGTATTCTCGGTACAAAAGTAATAATATAAAATGGATTAACACAGCAGAAACCGGACAAATAACTATTTGGTTTAAAAAAAGAAATAGTGAATTGACCCGTTATAGAAACGAAATCAAGCCTCGCTGGTATCATCTCTGGTTTGGTGATCCGGCATTTCCCGAGTAGAATAGTGCGCTTACAATAAGTTTGGTAATAAAAGCATGAATGATAAAGACATTTCGACAAGACAAACGTTCCGCCGATTGTGGCCGATGATTGTCCCTTTTAAAGCAGGTTTAATTGTTGCTGCTATTGCTTTGATTATAAACGCCGCAGGCGATGCGTTTATGATTTCTTTATTAAAACCGTTACTTGATGAAGGTTTTGATAAAGCCGATAATGATGTTTTGAAATGGCTTCCTCTTGCCGTATTAGGTTTGATGATTGTCCGTGGTGCATCAAGTTTTGTTTCTACCTATTGTGTTTCATGGGTATCCGGTAAAGTTGTTATGAATATGCGCCGTAAGTTATTTGGCCATATGATGGGAATGCCGGTTAGTTTTTTTGATCAGCAATCAACAGGTACGTTATTATCGCGTATTACCTATGACTCTGAGCAGGTTGCATCGTCTTCTTCCGGTGCATTGATCACGATTATTCGTGAAAGTGCTTATATCATCGGGCTATTTGCGATGATGTTCTATTATAGCTGGCAACTTTCTCTGATTCTGATTGTTGTTGCACCTATTGTCTCTTTTGCTATCAGAACTGTCTCTAAACGTTTTCGTAAAATAAGTAAGAATATGCAAACGGGAATGGGGCATGTAACCGCTAGCGCTGAGCAGATGCTAAAAGGGCATAAAGAAGTTTTGATTTTCGGTGGGCAAAAAGTCGAAACAGAACGTTTTAATAAAGTCAGTAATAATATGCGTAGTCAATCAATGAAAATGGTGACAGCTTCTGCAATATCTGATCCTATTATTCAATTGATTGCTTCGTTCGCATTAGCATTTGTGTTATATGCCGCGAGTTTCCCAGAGATCCGTGATCAGTTAACATCGGGGACTATTGCGGTTGTTTTCTCATCCATGTTTGCGTTGATGCGTCCTCTAAAATCTCTGACCAATGTTAATTCACAGTTCCAACGTGGTATGGCTGCATGCCAAACGCTATTTACTATTTTGGATAGCGAACAAGAAAAAGACGATGGAACAAAAGTGTTGTCGCAGGCAAAAGGAGATGTTGAATTTAAAAATGTCACTTTTACTTATGCAACTAAAGAGCATCCTGCTTTAGAAGATGTTTCATTTACTATTCCTGCCGGTAAATCTGTTGCATTGGTTGGGCGTTCAGGATCAGGTAAATCAACAATCGCGAATTTGATCACTCGTTTCTACGATATCAATGAAGGTAATATCTTTATTGATGGTGATGATATCCGAGAATATACCCTTGAATCATTACGCAGTCAGGTAGCCGTGGTTTCACAGCATGTTTATTTATTTAACGACACAATTGCTAATAACATTGCTTATGCTACAGATGGCCGCTATAGCCGTGAACAAATTGAAAAAGCGGCAGAAATGGCTTATGCAATGGACTTTATTGTTAAGTTGGATAAAGGGCTGGATACCATTATTGGCGAGAATGGTGTGATGTTATCTGGTGGGCAACGCCAACGTATTGCTATTGCTCGTGCATTATTGCGTGATGCGCCAATTCTTATTTTAGATGAGGCAACATCAGCATTAGATACCGAGTCAGAACGTGCAATTCAAGCAGCCCTTGATGAGTTACAAAAAAATAGAACGTCTCTGGTTATTGCACACCGTTTGTCGACAATTGAAAATGCTGATGAAATCTTAGTTGTGCAAGATGGTCATATTATAGAGCGTGGTGACCATAAAACCTTACTTGAGAAAGAAGGCGCGTACGCTCAGCTACATAAGATACAATTTAGCCAATGATAGAACGAATTTGGTCCGGCCAATCATGGCTATATATATTACTACTTCCGTTATCATTCCTTTATGGTTTGGTCACTTTTGTTCGATATATTTGCTATAAGCTTGGACTATTTCGTTCATGGGAAGCACCAATTCCAGTAATTGTTGTTGGTAATTTAACTGCGGGAGGAAATGGCAAAACTCCCGTCGTTATTTGGTTAGTTGAATCATTAATAAAAGAAGGGTATCGGGTTGGTGTTGTTTCTCGGGGTTATGGCGGAAAATCTGACCAATATCCTTTAGTCCTTTCGCCGGATA
This sequence comes from Providencia sneebia DSM 19967, assembly GCF_000314895.2. Lineage (GTDB taxonomy): Bacteria > Pseudomonadota > Gammaproteobacteria > Enterobacterales > Enterobacteriaceae > Providencia > Providencia sneebia. Next base: position 1,701,216 of record NZ_CM001773.1, read on the forward strand.
CCCCAACTGCACAAGCAGGAGATGAGCCCGTTCTTATCTACCACAGGACAAAAGCACCGGTCGCTGTTGCACCAAAACGAAGTGAAGCGGTTAAAGCATTACTTAAAAAATATCAATTAGATATTATTATTACTGATGATGGATTACAGCATTATGCTTTAGGACGAGATTACGAAATCGTGGTGATTGATGGTCAACGCCGTTTTGGTAATGGCTGGTGGCTTCCTGCTGGCCCAATGCGTGAGCGCGCAGGGCGTTTGAAAACGGTTAATGCTTTAATTGTTAATGGCGGAATCGTTAATGGCGGCACAGCACAAGCAAGTGAAGTATTAATGGAACTGCAAGGTGACATTGCTGTTAATTTGCTGAGTGGCGATAAATTACCTGTAAGCGAACTTAGTAATGTTGTTGCCATGGCCGGTATTGGGCACCCACCTCGTTTCTTTACATCATTAGAAAATAAAGGACTATTACTAAAGCAAACTTATGCTTTTTCTGATCATCAACCTTATGAATTACAAAAGCTCGTTTCATTAACACCAAATAATGAGACATTATTGATGACAGAAAAAGATGCAGTAAAATGCCAGTCTTTCGCCCAACAGAATTGGTGGTATCTCCCTGTTTATGCTTCATTAAATGAAGCTGGAGAAGAGCGGATCATAAGTGAAATAAAAAAGGTGATAGAAGATAAGTCTAAAAGGGCTTGCTCATAGTCGCTAATCATGATAATAATAGCAACAGCGTGATATAAATCTAATTATCATGTATATTGATGTAATGCTTTAGTAAATAGTTATATTTTAGATTGAATTTCCGGCCTGTTGTGCTTAGTTAGTTTTCATATCCTCAAATATTCCACAGTTACTCATTAATTTTGTCATCTAATTGTCAAATAATACTGTTAAGTTACAGTGGATGGTTGGTATATGAAAATCATCAATAGAGCCTGTTATTTAATAGCAGAGCATCGAATTAGTGAAGGTATACTTGCTCTTAAACGTTTAAATAAATCGGCAATTTATCATGGGGTGCTACGTGTAAAGAGTAATAATACAACAATAAATAGAATTATTGTTCTTAGAACAAAAGGAGTTTTTATATGAATTTACAATTACATATGGGCCGCGTTAAATGGTTTGATGCAAATGAAGGTTATGGTTTTATTTCACCTATGAATGGTGGAGATGATATTTTTGTAACTCGTAAATCAATTGCAAATAAAAAAATTAAATCATTATCTGAAGGCCAAAACGTCGAGTTTTCTGTTACTCGCAATTCTGATGGTATAACGGCTGCTGACGTTATTGCTTATTAGTCATTAAATAATTAACAGTATATTTCTCCTGCATTTATCCTCTCACCCTCTCGCAGGAGATCTCATTCAAAAAGATTAAAGTTAACGGTGGTATCAGCTTGTGTTATCCTGAGCTGAAGTGTGTTAAATCCATTTGGGAGAAAACATGGATCACCGTTTACTTGAAATCATTGCTTGTCCAGTTTGTCACGGTAAATTGAGTTACAACAAAGATAATCTAGAACTTATCTGTAAATTCGATCACCTTGCTTATCCAATCCGTGATGGCATACCTGTCTTATTAGAAAATGAAGCCCGCCAAATCCCTATTGATGAAGAAGGACAGTAACTTACTATGTTTACTGTAATAATTCCTGCTCGTTACGCATCTACCCGCCTTCCTGGTAAACCTCTAGCTGATATTCATGGTCAGCCAATGGTTGTGAGGGTGATGGAGCAAGCAATTAAATCAGGCGCATCTCGAGTTATTGTTGCAACAGATCATGCAGATGTTGCCGCTGCGGTAATTCAAGCTGGCGGTGAAGCTTGCATGACAGATCCGAATCATCAATCTGGTACGGAAAGATTAGCAGAGGTCATAGATACTTATGGTTTTGCTGATGATGAAATTATTGTCAATGTGCAAGGTGATGAACCTTTAATACCGCCTGAAATTATTAGCCAAGTAGCAGCTAATTTACGCGGAAGTAAGGCACAAATGGGCACATTGGCAGTAAAAATAACGGATTCTGCGGAGGTTTTTAATCCGAATGCCGTTAAGGTTGTCACTGATCATGAAGGTTATGCTCTCTATTTTTCTCGTGCGGCTATTCCATGGGATAGAGACAGATTTTCAGTTGCTACAGATACCATAGGTGATGATTTCTTACGTCATATTGGTATTTATGCATATCGCGCTGGGTTTATCCGCCGTTATATTGCATGGGAACCAAGTCCATTAGAAAAAATTGAAATGCTAGAGCAATTAAGAGTGCTATGGTATGGCGAGAAAATTCATGTGGCAGTGGCTGAAAAAGCCCCGGGAGCTGGTGTAGATACACCTGAAGATCTTGAAGCTGTGCGAAAAAACTTTCGCTAGCCTTCAATAAAATTTTAGATTAAAGGTGTGAGCTCAATATGAGTCACACCTTTTTTGTTTTGTGTCGATTTATTCGGCGTCAATAGCTTCAGGGGCAATTATTGTGGCATCTAAAGGTTGAGTGTTATCTGGTTTTAAATAATACCAAATAGATCCTATCAACTCATACCATGCACGTTCACTATGGCTGAAATAGAAAGAGGAAGGAATATATTTTTCCCATGGGCTAAGCGGACTATTAATTGCCAACTGGTTTGCCGGTGCGGGGAATGGATGCATGCCTCTAGCTTCAAACATGACGATGGCTCTTGGTAAATGGTTAGCTGATGTCACGAGTAAAAACGGTGATTTACCAATAATTTTTTCAACTTCAAACGCTTCTTCTTGTGTATCTTTTGGCTCTGTTAATGCAATGGTATCGTCTGGTGGAACACCTAATGATTGCGCTACTTTTGCCGCAACTTCAGCACTACTTATGCTGTTATTGGCTTTTCCACCTGTAAATATGAGCTTACTACCCGGATGTTTTAGATATAACCTTATGCCTTCAGTCACTCGCGGTAGGCTATTACTCAGCAAATTTGCACTTGGACTCCAATCAGGGTTGTAAGTAAACCCGCCACCAAGCACGACAATATAGTGCACATTTTCCGGCGGTGTTGGTGTAATCAGTTCATAACGTTTACTAAATTCGCCTTCAACAGGTGTAAGTAAACGGTCGGAAATAGGTTGTAATCCTAACAAAGTGATCATAATAAAAGCGACAGACACACAAGTTTTGCCACTTTTTTGCCACCGCGTAAACCACAGTAAAATAATCCCAATAAACCCGAGGATCAGTAAAAGTGGCAATGGCATCAGTAAAGCACCAAGGTATTTTTTGAGAAGAAATAACATGATTGATCCTATTCTTGAGAAAATTCCATCAATTAATTGTTTTGCTTGCTGAATTTCAAGTTGTAGTATGCCAAAATAAGGCCATTACTGTTATACTTGTCTGATTATAATTACAGTGTTGCTGACTACATTTATCTGTATTTGCACAAGTCATTCGTGGCTATATGTTTAGCATTTGCTGATTGAAATAGCATTTTCTTATCAATCAATGTATATCTCGAATTATTTAGAGCATATCATCTAAGTTTTAGTCACCTTAACACGCTAAGCTAGAAGTTCTAGCGCATTTTAACTGAGTTTACCTGAGATCAAACTCTGGTTTTGATCTTATTTTATTTACATAGAGCGAAATAAGATCAAGCCGTTTTGGTATTTTGGAGAGTTTCAGGCATAAACATGAATAGCCTATTTTTAGGATCACCGGATAATACATGGTAGACCGTAACTTTGATGATATAGCTGATAAATTTGCAAAGAATATTTACGGCACGACAAAAGGTAAGATACGTGAAGCCATTGTGTGGCAAGATCTTACTCAGCTACTTGGATCTTATTCTCCCGAGAGAAAATTGCGCATCCTAGATGCGGGTGGGGGCGAAGGTCATTTTTCTCGTAAACTTGCTGCGATGGGTCATCAAGTCATACTTTGTGATTTATCTGAGGAAATGCTTGAGCGTGCAAGTGAACTCGCTAAAGCTCAAGGTATTAGTGACAATATGTGTTTTATTCATTGCGCTGTGCAAGATGTAAAACAGCATATCAATCAGCCTGTGGACTTGGTTTTATTTCATGCAGTTATTGAATGGATTAGCGATCAAAAATATGCAATTGAGCAGTTGGTCGATATAATCAAACCTGAAGGTGTATTATCTCTGATGTTTTATAACGCCAATGGTTTAGTGATGCGCAATGCGATTTTAGGTAATTTCCATCTCGCTACGCCACATATTCAACGCCGACGTAAACGCTCGCTGTCACCACAAAATCCATTATTGCCACAACAAGTTGATGAGTGGTTATCAGATTGCAAAATGGATATTATGGGCAAAAGTGGTGTAAGAGTATTTCATGATTACCTTCAAAGTAGGCAATTACAGCAAAAAGATTTCCCTGCATTGCTGGCGTTAGAGCAGCAATATTGCCGTCAGGAACCCTATATTAGCATGGGGCGTTACATTCATGTTTTGGCCCGAAAACAAATAATAAAGGACGATTTATGAGTGACTTTTCCCAGACCGTCCCTGAACTCGTGTCCTGGGCACGAAAAAATGATTTTTCTATCTCATTGCCTGCTGAGCGTTTGGCTTTTTTGCTGGCGGTTGCTGTTCTCAATGGTGAGCGCATTAATGGTGAGATGAGTGAAGGCGAGCTGATAGATGCCTTTCGAGAAGTTTGTAAAGGCTTTGAGCAAACAACTGAATCATTATCTGTGAGGGCGAATAATGCAATCAATGATATGGTTCGCCAAAAAATATTTAACCGTTTTGCCAGCGATGTGACAGAAGGTAATTCAATCTACCGATTAACGCCACTGGGTATCGGGATTAGTGATTACTATATTCGCCAACGAGAATTTTCGACTTTGCGTTTGTCAATGCAGTTATCTGTTGTGGCGGGTGAGCTTAAAAGAGCAGCCGAAGCCGCAGAAGAAGGTGGTGATGAACTTTATTGGCACCGTTTTGTTTTTGCTCCCCTTAAGTATTCAGTCGCTGAAATTTTCGATAGTATCGATTTATCACAACGCGTGATGGATGAACAACAAAACAGCGTTAAAGAAGATATTGCGGCATTATTAACTCAAGACTGGCAAGCCGCCATTGCAAACTGTGAACAACTCCTGTCAGAAACTTCCGGTACATTAAGAGAATTGCAAGATACGTTAGAAGCTGCGGGTGATAAGCTACAGGCGAACTTATTGCGTATTCAAGAAGCAAACATGAATGCTCCGCAGTTTTCTGAGTTAGTCGATCGCTTGATTTATGATTTGCAAAATAAATTAGACCGCATAGTCAGTTGGGGTCAGCAATCTATAGATTTATGGATTGGTTATGATCGCCATGTTCATAAATTTATCCGTACTGCTATTGATATGGATAAAAATCGCATATTTTCTCAACGATTACGTCAATCTGTTCAACAATATTTTGATAGCCCTTGGGCATTAACCTATGCCAATGCAGAACGTTTATTGGATATGCGAGATGAAGAGCTTGCATTGAATGAAGAAGAAGTAACGGGAGAGTTACCTCTTGATTTAGAATTTGAAGAATTCAATGAGCTTAATGACCAGTTAGCTGAATTAATGGAAACTGAACTGGCTATCTATAAACAAGAGCAGCGGCCGCTAGATATTACCCGAGTGTTACAAGCGTATTTGAAGCAATATCCTCAAAAACGTCATTTTGATGTCACGCGTATTATTATTGATCAGGCTGTAAAATTAGGTATTGCAGAAGCTGATTTGGCGGGATTACCGGCAAAATGGCAAGCAATTAATGATCACGGAGCCAAGGTGCAGGCACATGTCATCGACAAATATTGAACAATTTATGCCAGCTAAACTGGCACAGGCATTGGCCAATCCCATTTTCCCAGAACTTGATAGCCATTTGCGTTCAGGGCGTCACATTAGTATTGATGACCTTGATAATCATGCATATTTGATGGACTTTCAGGAAGAACTCGAACAATTTTATACACGTTATAATGTTGAACTTATTCGTGCGCCAGAAGGCTTTTTCTATTTACGTCCACGTTCTACAACATTAATTCCTCGTTCGGTACTTTCTGAACTGGATATGATGGTGGGAAAAATCCTTTGTTATCTTTATTTGAGCCCTGAACGTTTGGCAAACCAAGGTATTTTTACTGCTCAAGAGCTATTTGAAGAATTGCTGTCACTCGCGGATGAAAATAAGCTATTAAAATTTGTTAATCAACGCTCAACCGGTTCAGATTTAGATAAACAAAAATTGCAGGAAAAACTGCGGACTTCTCTGAACCGACTACGCCGTTTAGGCATGGTGCATTTTATCCAAAATGATGTGAATAAATTTGTGATTACTGAATCGGTATTCCGTTTCGGTGCAGATGTTCGTAGTGGGGATAATATGCAAGAAGCCCAACTACGCATGATCCGCGATGGTGAAGCTATCTCTTTGGATAGCGATTTATCACAGCAAGATAGTGAAGATGAAGAGGTTGATGATAATCAAGATGCGTCTGACAGTGATGAGGATGAACAAGTATGATTGAACGTGGTAAGTTTCGCTCACTGACGCTGATTAACTGGAATGGTTTTTTTGCGCGCACTTTTGATCTCGATGAGTTGGTGACAACGCTTTCTGGTGGAAATGGTGCAGGAAAATCAACAACGATGGCTGCATTTATTACAGCGATGATCCCAGATCTCACACTTCTTCATTTCCGTAATACGACAGAAGCTGGCGCAACATCCGGCTCACGAGATAAAGGCTTGCACGGTAAGTTGCGGCCGGGTGTCTGTTATGCTGTTTTAGATGTGCTTAACTCTAAACATCAACGTGTTATGGTTGGTGTGAGATTACAGCAAGTGGCTGGTCGCGACAAAAAAGTCGATATTAAACCTTTTATGATCCAAGGTCTGCCAATTGCCACTGTCCCCACTGAAATTTTGACTGAAATTTTAGATGGCCGCCAAGCTAAAGTTATTGCTTTGAATGAGTTAAAAGAAAACATAGAGCAGCAAGAAGGTATCCAGTTTAAACAATTCAACTCAATCACTGATTACCATTCGACTTTATTTGAGTTAGGTGTGTTACCTAAGCGTTTACGCTCAGCGGGGRATCGCAGCAAATATTATCGTTTAATTGAAGCTTCTCTTTATGGAGGAATTTCAAGTGCGATAACTCGCTCTTTACGTGACTATTTACTCCCAGAAAACGGTGGTGTGCGTAAAGCATTTCAGGATATGGAAGCGGCATTACGTGAAAACCGTTTAACACTTGAAGCGATTCGAGTGACTCAATCCGACCGTGATTTATTCAAGCATTTAATTAGTGAAGCAACTGATTATGTTTCTGCTGATTATATGCGTCATTCAAATGAAAGACGTATTCATCTTGATGCGGCAATAGCGGCACGTAATGAGCTGCAAGTAAGCCGTAAACAGTTAAAACAAGAGCAAGTCCGTCACGTAGAAATCGCGCGCGAGCTAAACGAACAAAATAGCTCATCGTCTGATCTAGAAGCAGATTACCAAGCAGCAAGTGATCACCTTAATCTTGTGCAAACGGCACTTCGCCAACAAGAAAAAATTGACCGTTATCAGGCGGATATTGAAGAGTTAACTTATCGTTTAGAAGAGCAAACTGAAGTTGTTGAAGAAGCGACTGAACGCCAAGAAAGCCTTGAGGCTCGTTATGAAGCTGCGGAAGTTGAAGTTGATGAACTAAAAAACCAACTAGCAGATTATCAGCAAGCATTGGATGTACAACAAACTCGCGCCATTCAATATCAACAAGCATTACAAGCGCTAAACCGTGCACGCGAAATTTGCCAATTACCTGAATTATCTATTGATAACGCGGATGAATGGTTAGAAACATTTGAAGCTCGTGAGCAGCAAGCAACTGAAACATTGCTGATGTTAGAGCAGAAAATGAGCGTAGCAGATGCGGCGCATAGCCAGTTTGAGCAAGCTTATCAGCTAGTTAAAAATATGGTTGGTGAAGTTAGCCGCAGTGATGCTTATCAGCATGCGAAAACATTGCTACGTGATTGGTCTTCTCAACAGCATTTAGCTGAGCGTATCCAACCATTACGTATGCAATTATCTGAATTGCAACAACGCTTAGCCAGCCAGCAAAATGCAGAGCGCTTATTAAGCGAGTTTTGTAAAAAACATGGGCAAAGCTATGAGCCTGATGAATTAGATACATTAATGGCTGAACTTGAAGCTCAACAAGAAGAACTGAATCTTGGTGTTAATGAAAGTGGTGAGCGACGTATGCAAATGCGTCAGGAACTCGACCAAATACGGCAACGCATTCAAGCTCTGACAGCAAAAGCGCCTGCATGGTTAATGGCGCAAGAAGCTTTAACTCAGCTAAATGAACAATCTGGTGAATGTTTTGAATCAAGCAGTGCTGTAACTGAATATATGCAGCAACTGCTTGAGGAAGAAAGAGAGACCACTGTTGAACGTGATGAAATTGCTTCACAACGCCGAGAATTAGAAAAGCAAATAGAGCGTTTAAGCCAGCCAAGTGGTGCAGAAGATAGCCGCATGATTGCCTTGGCTGAGCGTTTTAATGGTGTGTTGTTATCTGAAATTTATGATGACATCACCATTGAGGATGCACCATATTTTTCTGCACTTTATGGCCCTGCACGTAATGGTATTGTGGTTCAGGATTTATCCGTTGTGCATAGCCAGCTGGAAACTTTGCAAGATTGTCCTGAAGATGTTTACTTTATTGAAGGTGACCCGCAATCTTTTGATGATAGTGTTTTTGATGCGCAAGAGTTTGAACATGCTGTTTTGGTTCGCTCTTCAGAACGCCAATGGCGTTTTTCTCGCTACCCAGAAGTTCCATTATTTGGGCGTGCAGCGCGTGAAAACCACCTTGAAGCATTGAGCTTAGAACGAGATAGTTTAGCTGAGCGATATGCCACATTATCATTTGATGTGCAGAAAATTCAGCGTGCTCACCAAGCATTTAGTCGGTTTATTGGTCAGCATATTTCAGTGGCGTTTGAAGCAGATCCTGAAGCAGAAATTCGTGCATTAAACCAAAAACGTACTGAAATTGAACGTAATTTGTCTCAGTTTGAAGAGCAAACACTACAGCAACGCCAGCAGTATGAGCAGGGCAAAGAGAGCTTATCCACCCTTAATCGCTTGTTACCACAAGTTGGATTGCTGATGGATGAAACGCTGGCAGATCGGGCTGATGAAATTCGTGATGAATTATCTGAGGCTGAAGATGCGGCTAACTTCTTAACTAAAAACCATCAATCATTGACTAAACTTGAGCCAATTGTCACGGTATTATTAAGTGATCCTGAACAGCATGATCAATTACGTCAAGATTATGAAACGGCAAAACATAGCCAACAAAGTGCTAAGCAGCAGGCTTTTGCACTAGTTGAAGTTGTACAACGTCGCGCCCACTTTAGTTATAGTGATTCAACCAGTATTGTTAATGAAAATGCGGATCTGAATGAGAAGCTGCGTCAACGCTTAGAACATGCTGAAAGTGAACGAAGTCGAGCGCGTGAGCAACTGCGCCAACAACAATCACAATTTTCTCAGTTTAATCAGGTATTAGCTTCACTACGAAGTTCTTATGATACCAAGCATGAAATGCTCAAAGAGCTAGAAGCTGAAATGTTGGAGCTTGGTGTCAAAGCTGATGTAGAAACTCAAGAGCGGGCGCGTATTCGCCGTGATGAATTACACCAAGCTGTCATGGCAAATCGCAGCAGAATTAACCAATTAGAAAAACAGCTTACACTTTGTGAAGCTGAAATGGATAACTTACAAAAACGTATTCGCAAGTTAGAAAAAGATTATTATCAGCTACGTGAGCAAGTCGTTTCCGCTAAATCGGGCTGGTGTGCTGTTATGCGTCTGGTGAAAGATAATGGGGTTGAACGCCGCTTACATCGCCGTGAATTAGCGTATATGAATGGCGATGACTTACGTTCCATGTCAGATAAAGCATTAGGTGCTTTGCGTTTAGCCGTAGCTGATAATGAGCATTTGCGTGATGTATTACGCTTATCCGAAGATCCAAAACGTCCTGAACGCAAAATCCAATTCTTCATTGCTGTTTATCAACATTTACGCGAACGTATTCGCCAAGATATTATCCGTACAGATGATCCAATCGATGCGATTGAGCAAATGGAGATCGAGTTAGCTCGATTAACTGAAGAGCTAACTGCGCGTGAACAGAAACTGGCGATTAGCTCGAAAAGTGTTGCCAATATTATTCGCAAAACGATTCAGCGTGAACAAAACCGTATTCGCATGTTGAACCAAGGTTTACAGGCCGTATCGTTTGGTCAAGTTAAAGGGGTTAGGCTGAATGTTAACATTCGAGAAAGCCACTCTTTATTGCTGTCTGTTTTGTCTGAAGAGAGCGAATTGCACCAAGATTTGTTTACTAACCAACGTTTGACGTTCTCTGAAGCGATGGCGAAACTTTATCAGCGCTTAAATCCGCAAGTGGATATGGGGCAAAGATTACCGCAAACCATCGGTGAAGAACTGTTAGATTATCGTAATTATCTTGAGCTTGATGTTGAAGTTAATCGTGGTTCTGATGGTTGGTTAAAAGCGGAAAGTGGTGCTTTATCGACAGGTGAGGCGATTGGTACGGGTATGTCCATCTTAGTTATGGTTGTACAAAGTTGGGAAGAGGAATCTCGCCGCTTACGTGCCAAAGATATCATTCCGTGTCGTTTGCTTTTCCTCGATGAAGCCGCACGTTTAGATGCTAAATCAATCGCAACACTGTTTGAACTTTGCGATAGATTGGAAATGCAGTTAATTATTGCAGCACCTGAAAATATTAGTCCTGAGAAGGGAACAACTTACAAGCTTGTGCGTAAAGTTATCGATAATCGAGAACATGTGCATGTTGTTGGTTTAAAAGGTTTTGGACAAGATAATCAAGTTAAGTTAGAGCCACAATCTTAAGAGTTTAATACTAATATTTTTAATATAAATAGGTTGATTGCTTATTGACCAGTACTGGAAACAGTGCTGGTTTTTTGTTTTAAAATTGAAGAAAACTCACAAATCATTGCAAGAAGAAGAGGTTGACTCTATATATTAATATCAACTCAATTGAGAGATATTAAAGCTATTCCTTTGAAATAAGTATAAAACTGGCTTTACTCTTAACTTTTCATAAAGTGGAAGCAAAGCCAAAGTTATTAGCTAAGTTGATAAAATCAAAAATCTGTATTACAGGCGGCTATTAGCAGCCATTATATGGTTCATAGTGTTATTGTAAGGTGTTATATGTTGATGATCTTGAAAATTATAATCCCTACTTGTAGATAAACTCGCCATACTTTGTATTAACAGGTTTGTATCTTGATCTTTTATAATCGGTTGATAGCTATTTGAACTTTTAATCAATGCTCCCTTATTTATTGCATCCCGTAAAGAAATCTGTGTATTGTTTTTTTCATAAGGTAATAGGCTTTTTTCCAGTAAATTTAAATTCCACTCAAAGGTTTGGTTATTTACTACGAGCTTTTCTATACTCGAATCTTTGTCAAACTGCATAAAAATTGCTATTGAACCAATAGAGAATTGTTTATCAGCTGAACGGATATCAAGTTGTAAGTCAAACTCTGTGTTAACTCTATCAGCATTATTCCAACCTAATCGGGTAAGTATAATATCGTCGATAGAAATATTTGGGTCAATAATTAAAGTATCCGTTCCTCCCGTTATTTCATCTCCATTGCCTATATGATCAAGAATATTAATTTTTCCATTACCTAAGTGATAATGATAAATATCATTACCGTTAGTGCCTTCTATTACAAACCCGGTATTTTTCTTTGTTTTAAGTAAGTTACTATCTGTTAGGGTAACCTGCAAATTTGGGCTGATAAATTGAGAAGAATGGTTAATTAATGATTCTGAATATGTGTAATTATCATGCTTATTTGAAAACAGTGTTGAGAATGGCAGTTTATTGACTGAAGTTGATGGTTTATTACCACTGCCTAACTGACCATTTTTGCTAAACACATCTCTTACCCGTTGGTCGAGCTTATACATTATTTGATCGTCACTGTTTAGTCTTAAATGAACGGATTTTTTATGACTAAAAAAGTTTTCAATCGTCAGAGTGCTATTAAGCTTTGTCTCCTTAAATAGCAAATCATTCCCTTCTTTAATAAAAACGAGATTATCATAAATAGGTTTTGGTGAATGCATGGTCAAAACGACAATATCATTTTTGTTATTTTTTATTAGGTTATCGAGTTTAGGAATGATATTGTGATTGAAGTAATCACGTAGGTACAATGTCATGAAATCACTGGGTTTAACAGGATGATTAGATTCAATTGCTTGACTAAATTGATTGATTTTATCCTGAATTTTTTCTTTATTTTTTAGAGCTGTGCTAGTGTTATTAAGCACAAGTTTTTCAACACTATTTATCATATTAAAAGCTTGTGTCGCAGCATCTTTTAGCTCGATACTAAGTGTTTTTTGGATGTCAAAAAACTCGTCTTTTTCTTCTGAAGTATAATGTTGAAAGTTATCTTGGTATTTTTTGGCGAAGTCTTTTAAGAATTGATTAAATGTCATATCCATGTTTTATGTCCTTTTGGTATTTTTCATCATTAAAATAGTGCTTTTAATATAGTGGTATTTTTTCTATGAAATTATTATGTCTTTATTAATTAAAGTTAATAATTAATATGTTCAACGAATGATTCTGTAAAGATAATAAATTTGGATTAAATATAGTGACCTGATTAATCAGGTTTTCATCATTTTTTTAATCTAAAATATCTCTTTAGTTATAAAGTAAAATGTATGTATCATTAAGTGTAATATGATTTTAAGTATGGTTATCTTTTATTTATTCAATTAAATTGAAATTATATTAATATAGATTTAATTATGTTTTTTAAATGTTTCCTCAACGATATATATATTTTAATGAAGGGAGTTATTTAGTATTTATTAGTTGTTGATAATTAAAGCGTGATAGTATGTATAAATAATACTTATGTTTTAAGTAAAGAAATAATATTTCATTATGAGTTAGAGGTGTGTTTTCATCATTTGAATTATATTTAACCATTTGTTTTTAAATGATTTTATTTGTTTTATTTTTGGTCGGTATTTTTATTTTTTGTTAGTAAATTTCGTTGATTGAAATTATGATTTCAATACAAATTTAAAATTAAAAAAACAGATTCATGGAATGTATTTTTTAAGATATTTATTGAAATGGAATAATATAAAAAATAGTAGTTAAATTTTTAAAACGACTTTGTTATTTTTAATCAAAATAATTGAATGATAAAATGATGTATAATTAATAAAATATTAGAATTTTTTATCATAAAACGGACACAGTTCTTATTATATTCTCCACTTAAATAAATCTTAATAGGTAATGTATTAAAGTAATTAGGTTGATAATTACTCGAATTCATCGCAACAAACGTTTGTATGATATTTATTCATCTTATGTTGAAAAGTAAGATGAAATATTTTCATGAAATAGAAATATCAATAATAATTGCAGGCTATTTTCATTTGTCTTAATCAAATTAAGTTTAAATGTATCTTTATGTTGATTATTAAAAAATTAACAGTATAAATCACTATTGTTAGCGCTGGTTGTTGTTTTATCTTTATTATGTAGTAGACAAATTGTGTTATTTAAAGACAAAATTAGTCTATTCCTATAACATCTCTTTTATAATTCAAATACAATAATTACGTTCTTTAATACTTCGAGTTTTGATTATTCAAACAATCAAGGTTTATCTGGTAACTCGGATTATTTAAAGAGCGGCTAATATATAAGAAAAATGATTTTATCCATGTAGTTCTTTTAAGGTGGGTTTATGGCAAAGAAAAGAGTGAGAACTCTTCAGTTATCAGTGATTTGTGGGCTAATGTCACTACAGTTTTCTGTATTTTCAGCACAAGAAAATATCCAAACTGTCACACCAGAAACTCATTTGCAGCCACTGTCAGAATCAACTTCAGTGATTACAGTAACTCCCGTGGAGAGTTTGGCGCAAATTACCGCTGCATTACCAGCAGATTATAAGCCTGTGTTTCCCAATCTACTGGCTAAAATTTATGCTGATAGTCAAATGCAACTATTATGGCAAGATGAAACAGCTATTGAGAGTTTTCAGCAGCAATTGGCTGAGTTAGCCTTATCTGGTGTTCAGCCACAGTTTAATGAATGGTTGGTTGCTCTAGAGGATCATAAGTTGAATGAACTTGGTAGGGATGTTATTTTATCTGATGCAATGCTTGGTTATATGCAATATCTTGCTGCGATCCCGATAAGTGGCCAATATTGGTTATATCGCAAACAACCTTATAAAATAGTTGAGCCAACTTCGACACAAATTAAACCGTGGCTGGATGCTATTTTTGAAGGTCGTTTGAATGAATGGGTTGCTGCTCAAGCACCAAACCATGAATTATATCTGCCAATGCGCCAAGAAATGTTGAAACAACTTAACATGGAAAGTGCGACACCGGAATTAGTCGGCAATACAACATTAAAGCCCGGTCAAGCAAATGATGATGTGATTGTATTGCGTGAAATTTTATATCGACAAGGGCTATTAGAAGATAGCACAATTGAAGTTTTGCTTGATGATTCGGCAACTGATGAAGAAAAAGCACAAGCACGAACCAAAGCACGGTTCTATAGTGATGAACTGATAGAACCAGTGAAGAAATTCCAAGCTCAGTATGGCCTAGAAGCGGATGGTGCAGTCGGTAAAGGGACTAAAGTGTGGTTAAATATGAAACCACAACAAAAAGCCGGATTGATGGCGTTGAATATCCAACGCCTGCGCATTATTCCAGAAGACAACGGGACCGGAATTTTGGTGAATATTCCGGGCTTTTCATTGAATTTCTACCTGAATAACGAAGTGATTCTAAATTCAAAAGTCATTGTTGGTCGCCCTGATCGCAAAACGCCTATTATGAGCAGTGCGTTAAATAATGTGGTTATTAATCCACCTTGGAGTGTACCAACGAGTATGACGCGTAAGGATATTGCACCAAGAGGGAAACAAGACCCAAGCTACTTTAGCCGTAAAGGATATAAAGTCTATTCTGGTTGGGGACAAGATTCATTTGAGATTGACCCGTATTCAATTGATTGGGAAATGATTTCGCCAGCGAATTTCCCTTACCGAGTCTGGCAAGCGCCGGGGCCAACCAATTCACTAGGCCGCTATAAATTTAATATGCCAAGTTCTGATGCTATTTATTTGCATGACACGCCGAATCATAGTTTGTTTAATCGCAGTGCTAGGGCAATTAGTTCAGGTTGTGTGCGAGTGAATAAAGCGAATGAACTTGCGACTATTTTATTAGGTGATGCAGGCTGGGAGCAGAAACGCATTGATAATGCAATCAAAGAGGGAAACACAAGGTATGTGAATATTCCTGATAGGATCCCTGTTTATCTTTATTACCAAACAGCTTGGGTCGATAAAGAGCAGCAACCTCAATATCGCGTAGATATATATCAGTATGATAATAGCATTCAAAATGCTGAAAAATACCTGCCAGCAATTAAAAATATTTTGCAGTAATTTATTGTTTTATCAGGGAGTTTTTCTCCCTGATAAAGTAAAATCATTTTTTATCAAACTTCTTCATATTTTTTCCTATTATTTCTGTAGAAAGTATTCCTACAACATGTTGTTATATAAGGGAAGCAGCAGTATGAACTTCTATACAACGAGTTATTTTTCTAATTGTCTTAGTATGATAGGTTTATTTTTTGTAATCAAAGGTCACTTAGTCATGTAAGTGACCTATTTTTTTAGTTACCTTCAATTTGCCTTAATTTACTCAGTTATTTACATAACTATACATTAAAGCTAAATATCATTTGTTAGACTGGTCAGACTATTGTGCATTTATTGAAATAATTAAACCTGAGTTATTACATTATGGATACTATTAATCAAAGCCGTCGCAAATGGCTGGGCGTTGGCGCTGCCACCTTGGGGCTAAGCTTATTACCCACGCATGTTTTTGCGGCAATGACTACACCAAAACCACGAATTCTACGCTTTCAAAATATCAATACTGGTGAATCATTAAAAACAGAATTTTTTGACGGACGCCAATATAACAAATCTGAACTTGCTCGCCTAAATCATCTATTCCGAGACTACCGTCGTGACAAAGTCAAAATAATTGATCCAAAATTGTTTGATCAAATATATTTACTACAAATGATGATGGGAACAAATAAACCAATCCAATTAATTTCAGGTTATCGCTCACTTGAAACGAATGATACATTACGTCGTACAAGTAGTGGTGTTGCGAAGAAGAGCTATCATACGCGCGGGCAAGCCATGGATTTCCATATTGAAGGTTTACAACTAAGTCATGTTCGTAAAGCTGCAATGAAAATGAAAGCAGGTGGCGTGGGCTATTATCCAAAAAGTAATTTTATTCATATTGATACAGGTCCAGTTAGAACATGGTAATCTGTGTGTAGGTAGTACAGATTACGGAGCGATTGTTCAATGAAATATATGATTATTCCCGTTACCCCTTTCATGCAGAATTGCCATATTATTTGGGATGAGAATTCGAAAGAGGCGGTAATTGTTGATCCCGGTGGTGAGGCTGAGAAACTTATTGCAGCTATTGAAGAGCAGGGATTAAATTTAACAAAAATTTTGCTAACTCATGGTCACTCTGATCATATTGGGGCTTCAGCGATTCTGGCTAAACACTTCTCCGTGCCAATTTATGGCCCGCAGAAAGAAGATGCTTTCTGGATTGAATCATTAGCACAGCAAAATGCGATGTTTAATATTGGTGATTGCCCTGATTTTACGCCAGATTATTGGTTAGAAGAAGGTCAAACAGTCTCTTGTGGTGATATTCAGTTTGATGTTTTACATTGCCCTGGGCATACGCCGGGTCACATCATTTTTGTTAATCATGCTGATAAATTTATTTCAATGGGTGATGTATTATTTAAAGGTGGCGTTGGGCGTAGTGATTTCCCAAGAGGTGATCATCAAGCATTAATTTCATCAATAAAAAATAAGGTGTTGCCGTTAGGGGATGAATATCAGTTTATTCCCGGCCATGGGCCAATGTCAGATGTGGGCCACGAACGCCAAACAAATCCATTTTTACAGGATGAGCAGCCTATTTGGTAGTGAGACTCAGCTTGTTATATAGCCAATAGTTTAAAATTATTTCAATTATCTAATACCCCAATTATTGGGGTATTATTTTTTTCATTGCAATATAAAAATGATGATACAAAAAACGCCTCTGATTGAGGCGCGTTTTATAAGTAACTATTTAATCTCTTTAAAGATTAAATGACTTTAATAATGGCATCACAAAGAGGTACCATATTTTCAAGTGTTAGACCTGCCACGTTAATACGCCCAGAGCTAACAGCATAGATACCAAATTCGCTACGTAGGCGCTCTACCTGCTCTTTAGTGAGGCCACTAAAGGAGAACATACCATTTTGACCAATGATAAAGCTGAAGTCTTGTTTAGAGCCTTTTTCTTCTAGCGTATTAACCAGTAATTGACGCATACGCTTAATACGTTCACGCATTGAGGTTAATTCTTGAATCCATTCCGCTTTTAAAGCTTCATCAGATAGAATTGTGGTGACAACTGCCGCACCGTGCGCTGGTGGGTTTGAGTAGTTAGCACGAATAACGGCTTTAGCTTGGCTAAATGCGCGCTCAGCATTATCACTATCTTTTGCAATAATTGTACAAGCACCTACGCGCTCATTGTATAAACCAAAGTTCTTAGAATATGAGCTAGCGACAATCATTTCAGGATTTTGCTTAGTGAAAATACGTAAACCTTCAGCATCTTCTTCTAAACCTTTAGCAAAACCTTGGTAAGCAAAATCAAATACAGGCAATAAGCCTTTTTCTGCGCATAAGGTTGAAAGCTGAGCCCATTGTTCAGGTGTTGGATCAATACCCGTTGGGTTATGACAGCAGCCGTGCAGAACAATTACATCCCCAGCAACAGCGGTAGATAAGCTGTTTAGCATGCCATCAAAATCTAAACAATGATTAGCCGCATCATAATAATTATAAGTCAGTACTTCGAGGCCAGCAGCTTCAAAAATATTTTTGTGGTTAGGCCATGTTGGGTTGCTTATCCAAACACGTTTAGCATTAGTCTGTTTTGCAATAAAATCAGCAGCAATACGCAGAGCACCTGTACCACCTGGTGCTTGGGCTGTACGAGCACGCTTAGAGGAAATTATTTCATGGTCTTTGCCGAACAGTAACTCTTGAGTGACACGACCAAATTCAGGCATCCCACTGATAGCAAGATAGTTTTTGGTATTTTCGTTTTCTAGCAGGAATTTTTCTGCTTTTTTTACAGTATCTAAAACAGGGGTTTTACCTGATTCATCTTTGTAGACACCGATACCAAGGTTAATTTTGTTATCACGAGGATCAGCACGGAAACTATCAGCAAGACCTAAGATTGGGTCAGCTGGGGCAGCGGTAATTTTTTCAAACATGTTGTCGATTCCAAAGCTCAGTTGTAAAGCCGAAAATGTTGAGTACTCAGGTTAACGTGCAGACAACAATTTGCCAACCGTTTTACCTAAAATTGGATAGATCTTGTGATGTAGGTATAAATTGCCTGTAATCTGACCATTAATTGTAGAAAAAACAGAGAGATTATCTAACAAGTCTAAATCAGATGGTTTGGGAAGGGAGGGGTAGAAGGGCGGATATTCATAAAAATGCTAAAGTTGATGTTATTAAAAAAGCAACGCCGAAGCGTTGCTTTTCAATATAGAATTACTTCATTCTCAATTATTGATTAAACAATAATTAGAATTGGTAAACTAGACCCAGACCAACTACGTTATCAGTGTTGATACCTTGATCACGAGTGAATTGGTTGTCGTTCAGCAGGTTGATTTTGTAATCAACAACTGCAGACATGTTTTTGTTGAAGTAGTAGTAAGAACCAACAGAAACATATTTAACTAGGTCTTTAGTACCGTATGAACCCAGTTGTTTACCTTTAGATTGGTTATAACCGATAGATGGTTTTAGACCGAAATCAAACAGGTATTGAGCAACTAATTCAACGTTTTCAGTTTTGTTAGCGATGTTATCGAAAGCACCGAAGTGAGTAGTGTTCAGTGTTTGACCGTACATTGCTGCTAAGTAAACATTGTTAGCGTCGAATTTACCACCAACGTTCCATGCTTCAGCTTTTTGACCACCAGCAAAAGTGCTGTGTTGTTGAGCTGGAGTACGTGAAGATGATGAGTAACCACCACCCAGTGAAACGCCCCAACCTAGGTCATAAGCAGTTGAGAAACCGAAACCGTCACCGTTGTTTTCGTATGCAGAATCACCGCGAGACTTGTTAGTATCGCCGTTTTTGCCTTGATATTGCAGAGCAAAGCTTAGGCCATCAACATAACCGAACGCGTTGTTGTTACGGTAAGTTAATAGGTTACGGTTACGACCAGTCATGAATGTGTCAGTTTGTGACATAGTGTCTGCGCCCCACAGTGGGAACACATCGGTCCATGCGTTAGTGTCGTATACAACACCGTAGTTACGACCATAGTCTAGTGAACCGAAATCAGCAAATTTCAGACCAGCGTAAGCTAGACGGTTTTTGTTGTCGTTGTTGCCTTCAGTTTTGTTAGTCTTAGTTTCCCACTCGAAACGACCAAAACCAGTCAGTTGGTCAGTGATTTGAGTGTCACCTTTCAGACCTAAACGAACACGTGAATCATCGCCATCTTCGCTTTTAGCATGCTCAGAGCTTGGTTTAGCGTCTGCGAAGTAGTGACGAACGTCAACTTTACCGTAAACGTCTAACTTGTTACCATCTTTATTGTATACTTCAGCCGCGTTTGCTGCACCAGCAGCTAACAGAGCTGGGATAACCATTGCAAGAATATTGCGTTTCATCATTATTATTACCCTCATTGGTGTTATTCGGACACCTGCCACTGCCAAAAATAATTCTCAAAATTTAATGGAACTATTTATGAGAGATTAGTGTCGTCTATGTCGGTGTCCAGTGTTCCATTGCTAAATAAATTTATCTACCCTCAAAGTGCTACAAAAACGAAGATTCTGAAACAAATGGTAACAAGGTGTTTCAAAATGTAAAAAATAGATTATAAAATAATCACTGGTATTACCAGGTGAAAAATAATTACAAATTTAAGGGAACTTTTTGAAATGCCGAATTGGACTTTTTTTGAACAAACTAGATTCAGAAAAAAACGGTTTTTTTACTCATTGGGAAAAAATATTTTGAAAGATTAGACTAGTTTTAGTTAAGTGAAATTCAACTAAAATTGTCATATTAAGATTAAAAATTTATTCATGATTTATCCCATCTATTCATAAATTTTCAATTGGTGGTTTAAATCGTGTGATTATGCAGGCTGAAATCGTTTTGCTTACTAATTTATGTTTGAAATGAGTTGATAGATAAGATTGAGATTATAAATTTAAATGATGAATCTTAAGGTGATTGAAGTAGCCTTTAAAATAATATCAGGCCCTTATGAGCCTGATATGGGAAGTTATGATAGAGCCAGTTGGCTATAACAAAATCTTAAAATGCAGCATTTCTTGGTGTGCGCGGGAATGGGATCACTTCGCGAACATTACCAACACCCGTTACATAAGCAACTAAGCGTTCAAACCCGAGGCCAAAACCAGAATGAGGAACTGTACCGTAACGGCGCAGATCACGGTACCACCAGTAATCTTCTTTATTCATGCCCATTTCTTCAAGACGTGCATCTAATCGATCAAGGCGTTCTTCACGTTGAGAACCACCAATGATTTCACCAATACCAGGTGCGAGAACATCCATTGCAGCAACCGTTTTGCCATCTTCATTTAAGCGCATGTAGAATGCCTTAATATCTTTTGGATAGTTTTTAACGACAACGGGTGCTTTAAAGTGTTGCTCAGCGAGATAACGTTCATGTTCAGAAGACATATCAACACCCCAGTAAACAGGGTTTTCGAATTTTTGACCACACGTTTCGAGGATCTTAATCGCATCAGTATAATCAACTTGAGCAAAATCTGAGTTCACAAAGCTTTCTAAACGATTAATAACATCTTTGTCGACGCGTTGAGCAAAGAACTCAAGATCGTCACGACGCTCGTCAAGAGCCGCTTTAAAGACAAATTTCAGCATATGTTCTGCAAGGCTTGCAACATCATCAAGGTTGGCAAAAGCAACTTCAGGTTCGACCATCCAAAACTCAGCCAAGTGGCGACTTGTATTGGAGTTTTCTGCGCGGAACGTTGGGCCAAAAGTATACACTTTACTTAATGCAGTTGCGTAAGCTTCACCATTTAACTGACCAGATACGGTTAAAAAGGCTTCGCGACCAAAGAAATCTTCGCTGAAATCAACTTCACCTTTATCGTTGCGCGGCAGGTTGTTGTAGTCCAATGTTGAAACACGGAACATTTCACCAGCACCTTCAGTATCAGATGCAGTGATAATTGGGGTAGAAACCCAAAAATAACCTTGCTCATCAAAGAAGCGGTGTAAAGCTTGCGCTAAAGTATGGCGAACACGTGCAACGGCGCCAATGAGGTTAGTGCGCGGGCGTAAATGTGCGACTTCGCGAAGGTATTCAACGCTATGACGTTTTGCCGCCATAGGATAGGTATCAGGATCTTCAACCCAACCGACCACTTTTACAGCCGTTGCATCGAGTTCAAAAGATTGCCCTTGACCAGGAGATTCTTTGACAATACCCGTCACTTCAACTGAACAGCCTGTCGTGAGGTGTAGGACTTCATCGTTATAATTAGGTAAATTATTATTGATGACAGCCTGTAATGGGTTAAAGCAGGAACCGTCATAGACGGCGAGGAAAGAAAAACCAGCATTAGAATCTCTCCTTGTACGTACCCAACCTCGAACGGTGACTTCATTGCCAACCGCCACTCGGCCTTGCAGTACATCGGCTACAGGCGCTACGATCATAAAAATTACTCTCTTCTATTAATAACGATGTTAGTGATGATATTTTTAATTAACTTTTACATTGAATATGATGCATCACAAGCTAGTGATAATGTCATTACCCTTTAAATATGTATAGGTTAAATAAAAATATTCGTTTTTCTGAAGTCTTCATATTTTCAGAAGCCAAGTTGCTATGTTACTTGCCACGAGGCAGGAAACAAGTAAAAAATGATGAAAATCTGGGAGACTTTCTTCGTCATCCAAATTCTATACTAATTACAGCTAAATAAAAGACAAACAACTTTATCGGTTTGACACCAGAAAATATAAATTTCTGGTGTCAAAAGAGGCAGAATAAGGCGCTAGCAGGCTTTTTCCATTTTTGGCAGGTCAAATGCTTTGCGCAGTTGATTGACAAACTCATCATCTTCACAAATGGTTTTGCCCGGGCTATCTGAAAGCTTGGCGACAGGCTTACCATTGCACTCGACTAACTTGATCACAATATTTAGGGGAATAACACCTGGAATATTACATGTTAATCGCGTTCCAATACCAAAAATGAGATTAACTCGCTTATGAAAGTAGCGATATAATTCGAGTGATTTTTGTAAATCTAGGCTATCAGAGAACACTAAAGTTTTCGTGGTTGGATCAATACCCAGTTTCTCGTAATGCGCGATCGCTTTTTCGCCCCATTCGATAGGATCACCTGAATCATGGCGCAGCCCTTGGTAACGGTGAGCGAAATTTTCATCGAAATCACGTAAGAAGGCATCCATCGTGATGCAATCTGTCAAGGCTATTCCTAGTTGATTCGGATATTCATTAAGCCAGCTTTGTAGAGCAGAACGCTGACTGTTCGCTAACTCTGGGCTAATTTGTTGATGCGCTTGGAACCATTCATGCGCTTGTGTACCGACAGGTGCTAAGCCTAATTCATGAGCAAGTTTATAATTGCTAGTTCCGACAAGATAAGGAAAATCTTGTTGCAACATTGACACAATGGCTTCTTGCACTTCATAAGAGAATCGGCGGCGTGTGCCAAAGTCCATGAGTTTGAATTCACTCAGATCAACATGGTTTTCAGCTGCTTGCGCATAGAAGACATTCAGTAGCTTTCTTAATTGATTAACGGCATCTTCTGTTGTGACTTGTGGGTGTCTCGCTCTTTGAACTATTTCACTCACTAAGGCAAGTAGTGGAACTTCCCACATAATCACTTCACACCAAGGCCCCTGAATTCGAATAGCAAGTTGCCCATTAGGATCAGTGGAAACTTGGACTTGTTCTGGCTTGAAGCGAAAAGTTTTAAGCCACGCTAAGTAGTCATCTTTGAAAAAAGGGAGTTTGCTTAAATAGTGTGATTCTTCATCAGTTAGCGAAAGGGCAGCCATTAACTCAATTTGCTGGCGTATTTCATTAACATAGACACCTAAGACTTCACTGTTACGACAGCGAAACTCAGCAACCACAGGAATTTTGCTGTAGTGGTGAAAAACGGCCTGCTGCATGTGAAGCTTATAAGCATCTGTGTCGAGCAGCGATGTAATAATCGGTGTTGCGTCTAAATTCATGGCGCGCAGAAATCCTCACGGATCTTATTTACTTAGCTAGTTAGCTAAATCGTTAAAGTTGGAAAAGTATACCCACTTTCACAGAAGATAGAAGCCTTATTGCATTATCTTCTTTATTCAAGGTATATCAACCAACATCAATTCCCAGCATATGGTTAGTTTTCAGGTTGTTAACAGCTTATTTATGTCTGGGCGGCCTTAGGTTTTTATGCTGACGGAATGAATTTCTATTTCATATTATCCGGCTGCATGTAAACGATTTTTGGCTAATTAATAAACGTAGTGTAAAACTAATTAGTTAGCATCAATATGCAATTTATCAGTTTATTAGTACAGTGATACTATCATGTAATTTACGATTTAACAGTGTAATAGCATCAACGAACAACTTTATTATTAACAATAGTTGATACTGAAGATCATAAATTTATAACATATCTAAATGAAAATGTTTCTCATGTCCATGAGTTTGTTATGTATACTGAGCAGATTGCAAATATCTTCATGCTATTTTCAATCACAGAATTATGCACTGAGTTGTTTGAGTTCTAGATAAGGTTGGTTGTTTTGGATAAGTCACTCCACTCGACATGCAATTTAAACTCATTGGTGTATAAATATCATTGGTGTATAAATAACATATAGTATAAAGCGTGAAGCTCTAGATATTGGATTAACGAATACAA
Source organism: Providencia sneebia DSM 19967 (assembly GCF_000314895.2). Lineage (GTDB taxonomy): Bacteria > Pseudomonadota > Gammaproteobacteria > Enterobacterales > Enterobacteriaceae > Providencia > Providencia sneebia. The sequence continues at coordinate 1,725,520 of NZ_CM001773.1, forward strand.
AGGTTACTTATGACTCAATTGCGACAAGCAAAATATCGTCAGGATTATCAAGCTCCTGATTATACGATCACTGAGATTGATCTTGATTTTATCCTCGATCCAGTAAAAACCGTAGTGACGGCAACTAGCCAAGTTAAACGACTTAATCCTCAGTCTTCTACTTTGGAATTACAGGGAGAAGATTTGGTTTTAGTCGGCGTTGAGGTGAATGGCCAACCTTGGGCACATTATAAAGAACAAGAAGGCAAACTAGTCCTTGAGTCATTACCCGAATCTTTTACATTACGAATTGTCAATGAAATCAGCCCTGAAAAAAATACGGCATTAGAAGGTTTGTATGTTTCAGGTGATGCTCTATGCACACAGTGTGAAGCGGAAGGTTTCCGACATATTACTTATTATCAAGATAGACCAGATGTTTTAGCGCGTTATACCACGACAATAACTGCCGATAAACAGCGTTATCCTTATCTATTATCTAATGGTAACCGTATTGCGGAAGGGGAACTTGATGATGGTCGTCATTGGGTTAAATGGCAAGATCCATTCCCGAAACCTAGCTATCTATTTGCTTTAGTCGCTGGTGATTTTGATGTTTTAAAAGATAATTTTATTACCCGAAGTGGCCGTGAAGTTGCGTTAGAACTTTTTGTTGATAAAGGCAATCTTGACCGCGCACCGTGGGCAATGCAGTCGCTAAAAAATGCCATGAAGTGGGATGAAGAGCGCTTTGGTCTTGAGTATGACCTTGATATCTATATGATTGTTGCTGTTGATTTCTTCAACATGGGTGCAATGGAAAATAAAGGTCTTAATGTTTTCAACTCGAAATATGTGCTAGCAAAAAATGAAACCGCGACAGATAAAGATTACTTGAATATTGAATCTGTTATTGGTCATGAGTATTTCCATAACTGGACAGGAAACCGGATTACCTGCCGCGATTGGTTCCAACTTAGCTTAAAAGAAGGCTTAACGGTATTTCGTGATCAGGAATTTAGTTCAGATCTGGGATCGCGTTCAGTGAACCGCATCAATAATGTTAAAGTGATGCGCGCCGCACAATTTGCTGAAGATGCTAGCCCAATGGCGCATCCAATTCGCCCTGAAAAAGTTATTGAAATGAATAACTTTTATACCTTAACAGTTTATGAAAAAGGATCTGAAGTTATTCGCATGATCCACACCTTGTTAGGGGAAGAGATGTTCCAAGCAGGGATTCAGCTATATGTTCATCGCCATGATGGAAGCGCGGCAACCTGTGATGATTTTGTTCAAGCGATGGAAGATGCTTCTAATGTTGATTTATCTTTATTCCGCCGCTGGTATAGCCAATCAGGCACGCCAATTCTAACTGTTCGTGATGAATATTTGCCTGAAAAACAGCAATATGTTCTTCATGTTAGTCAAGTGACGCCACCAACGGCTGATCAAGCGGAAAAACAAGCCTTACATATTCCTTTAGATATTGAATTGTATGGCGAAGATGGCTCGGTTATTCCTCTGAAACATTTAGGCAGCCCAGTAAATTCAATCCTCAATGTGACTCAAGATTCGCAGAGTTTTACATTTGATGAAGTCAGCAGCCGCCCAACACCATCACTATTGCGTGAATTTTCAGCACCTGTAAAATTAGATTACCCGTACAGTGATGAACAATTAGCATTTTTGATGCAGCATGCAAGTAATGACTTCTCTCGCTGGGATGCTGCACAACAGCTGATCAACAATTATGTCAAAGTGAATGTAGCGAATCAGCAAACAGGTAAACCTCTTGTTTTCCCTGAGCATGTTATTAATGCTTTCCGTGCTATTTTGCTCAATGAAGCGATTGATCCTGCTTTAGCTGCACTTATTTTAGATTTACCTTCTGAAAATGAGATGGCAGAACAATTCCCAGTCATTGATCCTGATGCAATTCATGCTGTTGCTGAATTTATTACAAAGCAATTGGCAATTGAAATGGCGGATGAATTTTTAGCTATCTATCGTTCTATCAATATTGATGGTTACCGTGTTGACCATCAGGATATTGCGAAACGTGCTTTACGGAATATTTGTTTGCAATATATTGCGGAAGGTAATGATAGACAGCTAGCTGATAAGCTAGTATCTGCTCAATTTGCATCTGCGGATAATATGACCGACTCTTTGGCTGCATTAACCGCGGCAAATAGTGCTCAGCTTCCTTGCGTTAATAAACTGATGGCTGAGTTTGATGAACGTTGGCACCATGATGGTTTGGTGATGGATAAGTGGTTTACTTTACAAGGCTCAAGTCCTGCTAAAGATGTACTCAAAAATGTTCGTTCACTATTAGAACATCGTTCATTTAGCATGAGCAATCCTAACCGCGTTCGTTCACTTGTTGGTGCATTTACTTCTGGTAATCCATCTGCATTCCATGCAAAAGATGGTAGTGGCTATCAATTCTTGTATGAAATATTAGTGGATTTAAATACACGTAACCCGCAAGTTGCATCAAGATTGATTGAGCCATTAATTCGTCTCAAACGTTATGATAAACAACGCCAAGACCTCATGCGCAATACGCTTGAACAATTGAAAGGGTTAGAAAACCTTTCCGGTGATTTGTTTGAAAAAGTGACTAAAGCACTAGAAAGTTAATATATTTAATTAACGAGCTAGAATAAATAGTGTGGATAGCCCCTAAGTTTTTCTTAGGGGCTGAGGTTGTTGACAAAGCGGGATAAAAGCGTGGTTTTTCCCGCTTTGTGTTATCAGTCGAAAATCAATGCATTGATTTTCCTTGCTTATTTTCAAAACCTATATGACTTGCCGCCAAACATAATATGTTTGTCAGCAGTCTGAGCCCCTAAGTTTTTCTTAGGGGCTTTTGCTTTTTACAGCAGAAATTCATAAATACGTTATTTCATGTCCAAAGTTCAGCCAGTATTGATATTTTTATGGATTACATCAGGTGAGTTAGGGTAATCTATGACGCGTTTTATCGGATGGAAATACACTGGGGCTAAAAAGCAACTCGGCAAGCATAAATTGGCGGGTAATTTGGTGCACAGGGTATTATGTCTTTAATCGCTCTATACGCAAAATATTGCGAGTAAAACGGCATGGCGTTCAATTAAGAATTCATGTTAATTAACTCAAAGTATGATGGGTGTACACAGAAAATAGGTTATTGGATATGTTATATCACCTTGCCCGCAAGGCTCTATTTCAGTTCGATCCAGAAAAAGCGCATGAATTGACTCTGAGTCAGCTTCACCGTTTAAACAATTCCCCTCTCAAATTCTTTCTTAATCAATCTGTTGCTACCAAACCTGTTCAATGCATGGGATTATCATTTAAAAATCCACTTGGGTTAGCTGCGGGCTTAGATAAAGATGGTGAATGTATTGATGCTTTTGGTGCTATGGGTTTTGGTTTTATTGAAATAGGAACTGTGACACCACGCGCTCAACCGGGTAATGATAAGCCTCGCTTATTTAGATTGGTTGAAGCAGAAGGATTAATCAACCGAATGGGTTTTAATAATAAAGGTGTTGATAATCTGGTTGAGAATGTTAAGAAATCAACTTACGGCGGAGTGCTGGGAATTAATATTGGTAAAAATAAAGATACTCCAGTTGAGCAAGGCAAAGATGATTATTTAATTTGTATGGAGAAAGTTTATTCACATGCAGGTTATATTGCTATTAATATCTCATCACCAAATACGCCGGGATTACGTACTTTACAGTATGGTGAAGCATTGGATGATCTATTAAGTGGAATTAAATTAAAGCAATTAGAACTTCAATCGAAATACCAAAAATATGTTCCTGTTGCAGTAAAAGTTGCACCAGATTTAACAGAAGAAGAAATTATTCAAGTTACTGATAGCTTAGTTCGCCATAATATGGATGGTGTTATTGCAACAAATACCACTTTAGATCGTAGCTTAGTGCAAGGTTTAAATCATTGTAATGAAGCTGGAGGATTGAGTGGGCGTCCTGTACAATTAAAAAGTACAGAAGTGATAAGAATAATCTCACGTGAATTAAATAGTAAACTTCCTATTATTGGTGTGGGTGGAATTGATTCACTAATATCAGCAAGAGAAAAGATGGAAGCTGGCGCATCATTAATCCAAATTTATTCTGGATTTATATACCACGGACCGAAATTAATTAAAAATATTGTTAATCATATTTAATTATCCGTAAATTTACTCAAAGAGGGCTTTATTTGTGCCCTCATTTAATCTATATTGAAATAATTGTTTATTTTTTGTATTGCGTTCATGAAAAATAGATGCGCTTTAATATCTGTTTTACATGTTAGATCGTTTAGCGATACAGATCATTTTTATAATTTTATAAAACGTGGCTGAGCAAACTAATCGAAAATGAAAATATAAGTAGTTTGTATAGCCAACGGTAATATAACTTGTAATCGCTAAGGGATCGTTTATGAAAATAAAACCCGATGATCATTGGCGTTGGTATTTTGATCATGACCATGACAGAGTAATGTTAGATCTCGCCAACGGCATGATATTTCGCTCATGTTTTCCTGCTAAAATGCTGACTGCATTTGCACGTGCTGAAATGCCTTTTAGCATTGAAGATGCTGGAGAATTTTATACCTATGATGAGCAGGCAAAAACATTAAACCTTTCAAATGAAGAACGCGCTGAATTAGTGTTAAATAGTTTAGTCGCTTTGCGTTTTTTAAAGCCACAAATGCCCAAAAGTTGGTACTTTTCTATTGTTCATGAAATGGGAATACCTTTACAAGGTCAGCCGATTCAAGTTCGTATTGAAGGCTCAAATAACTTTGCCACATTTATTATTGTGGAAGTTGGCGATTCTGCGAGTTTATGTTTATTAGCGGATCCGCAATTAGAATTACCTGATCGCACATTGCGTTTTTGTGATCCAATAAAGATTATGAATGATAGAATGCTAAGGCCACAACGCAATATAAATCGTCTACGCTATGGTAATGTCAGTTAATAAACAGTGATATCTTGTTTTTTAAATTGGATCGGCTGTTTGATCTTTATATTATATGAAAGAAAAAAGCCATCATAAAAAGAAAGTATATATGATGGCATGAGTAGAATTATTTTAAAGATAATCTAACAGCGCTTTTAGGAATACAGCTACAGGCTAATATATAACCATTATCTTTAATAGCACTTTGTTTAAGTGGTGTAACTTCCCCTTCAATAAGTTTTATTTTGCATTGACCACAGATCCCCGCACGGCATGAATAAGGCAAATTAATCCCTTTTGATTCTAATTGCTCCAAGATCACTTCTTGATTATTGCCTTCATACTCGAAACTTTCAAAGCCTAACGTCACGGTTTTTAAATGAGATTGCGTTGAAATATTTTCTGTCTCAGAATCCGATTCACGTTTTTGAGGAATATATTGGCTTGCTTTTTTCTTTTCGAGAACTGTGATGGTATCGCCAACTCGAATAACACCCGTATTTTGTATAATGACATTCTGTCCAAAATCGACATCGCCTTCAGCATTTGTACGAAATGTTTGTAAGGTGGCTAAAGGCTCTGCTTTTGGATGTTTAATCCCTTTTTCTGGGCTGACCGTGGTGAGAATACAACGGCTACACGGTCTATCTAGGGTAAACACAACCTCACCAATTTGGATGGTACGCCAAGTATCTTCTTCAAAAGGCTGTGCGCCAGTAATAATAAGATTTCCTCGAAATTGTTCCAGCTTGATACTCGCAGGGCAGCGTTTTTGTAATTCTTGTACAGATGCTTCATTAATTAGTAAAAAAGGGTAGCCATCCGCAAATGATAATGGGATATCAGGCATTTTTTTTACTCGACGTGATAATTGAGAACTTAGCCAACGCAGCTGTACTGGCTCATCAAAATAACCACTTAGCCATGTATTGATTGCTTCCGGTGCAATTAATGCATGAAAATGATTTCCCCATACTTCAGTTGGACTCTGATTATTATCAAAGTCCTGATACAATACTGTCGCGCTTTTACCGTCAGGTGCTTGGAGATAGATGCCGTTGTTAAGCATAGCTGGTGTAAACAGTAACATCTGTGGGTATTTTCTTGCTGTAATAAATTTACCCTCTGGTGTTGTTACCATAAAGTTACGATCAAACATCAGCCCGCTGGTATCAGCATAAGCATGAGATAGACGGATCCCCCTCATTGATTTGACTGGGTGTGTGTAAAGGCGTGAAAGCGTTATCATTAATTAATCCTTATAATTATAATTGTTGCTACGCAACTTTATGACAAGTGCATAAGATTAGCTATAATGCGCAACAATTTTTCCCTCTAATTGGTAAAAAATACTATGAATTCTCTGTTTGCCAGCACAGCTCGTGGCCTAGAAGAACTACTAAAATCGGAACTCGAAGCGCTGGGCGCTAGCCAGTGCAAAGTTGCACAAGGGGGCGTCTACTTTCAAGCCGATGAACGGGTCATGTACCAAAGTCTGCTTTGGAGCAGGCTGGCATCCCGTATCTTGTTACCACTGAATGAATTTAATGTTTATAGCGATTTAGATTTATATCTAGGCGTTCAAGCCATTGACTGGACAGAAATCTTCCCCGTTGATGCAACTTTTGCTGTTCATTTTAGTGGCACGAATGACGAAATTCGCAATAGCCAATATGGTGCATTAAAAGTTAAAGATGCCATTGTAGATTGTTTTGTGCGAAAAATAGATCAGCGTCCAGATGTTGCGCGCCAACAACCTGATATTCGCGTCAATGTGTATTTGAATAAAGAAAAAGCGAGTGTTGCACTAGATTTAAGTGGTGATTCATTACATATCCGGGGTTATCGTGATCTAGCAGGTCAAGCACCATTAAAAGAAACGTTAGCCGCGGCAATTATTAGCCGTTCCGGCTGGCAGAAGGGAACGCCGTTAGTCGATCCGATGTGTGGTTCTGGAACGCTCGTAATTGAAGCTGCAATGATTGCGGCTGATAAAGCACCGGGCTTGCATCGCACACACTGGGGCTTTTATTCATGGTTGAAATATAATCCCGAATTATGGCGTGAGCTAACCACAGAAGCGCAGGTTCGTTTCCGTCAGGGATTAACAGAAACCACATCCCGTTTTTATGGTTTTGATATAGATAAACGTGTTTTAGATATGGCTCGTGCCAATGCGCGTAGAGCTGGCGTTCAAGATCTTGTCAGCTTTAATCAAGGTGATGCTGCCATGCTGGAAAATCCAGTTAAGACAGATATCACGGGAACAATTTTAAGTAATCCTCCTTATGGTGAGCGTTTAGATAGCGAACCTGCTCTGATTGCCCTGCATAGCCAGTTAGGCCGAGCAGTAAAAGCGCATTTTCCAGGATGGCGCTTATCTATTTTTAGCGCATCACCTGAATTATTGAGCTGCTTACAATTGCGTTCTGAAAGAGAATTTAAGGCGAAAAATGGTCCTTTAGATTGTGTACAAAAAAATTATTTACTCGCACAAACACCATCTGAAACTGTGAGTGAAATTTCGCCTGATTTTGCAAATAGATTACGTAAAAACCACAAAAAACTGAGTAAATGGGCTAAACAGCAGGGAATTGAATGCTATCGTGTTTATGACGCTGATTTGCCAGAATACAACGTTGCTGTTGATATTTATGGCGAAAAGGTGGTTATACAAGAATATGCACCACCAAAAACAGTTGATGAGCGTAAAGCGCGCCAACGTTTATTTGATGTCATTACGGCAACAATGAATGTATTACAGCTTTCATCAAATCAATTGATCTTAAAAACACGCCAGCGCCAAAAAGGTAAACAGCAATATGAAAAATTAGCGCAAAAAGAAGATTTCTTTTTAGTGCAAGAATACAACGCTAAAATGCTGGTTAACTTAACGGATTATTTGGATACTGGGCTATTTTTAGATCACCGAATTGCGCGACGCATCTTAGGGCAAATGAGTCGTGATGCCGATTTTCTAAATCTCTTTTGCTACACCGGTTCTGCAACGGTACATGCCGGATTAGGTGGCGCGAAGAGCACCACATCAGTTGATATGTCACGTACTTATCTTGAGTGGGCTGAGAAAAACTTGCAAGCCAATGGCCTAACTGGACGTCAACATCGCCTTATTCAAGCTGATTGTTTGAGCTGGTTGGCAAATAGTGATGAACAATTTGATGTGATTTTTATTGATCCACCTACATTTTCTAACTCAAAGCGCATGGATGGTACATTCGATGTACAACGCGATCATGTGCAACTTATAACACATTTAAAACGTCTATTACGCAAAGGGGGAACTATTATGTTCTCTAATAATAAGCGTGGTTTTAAAATGGATGTGGAAGCATTACAAGAATTAGGATTACAGGCAGAAGAAATTACGGCGAAAACACGTTCAGAGGACTTTGCCCGTAACCGTCAGATTCATAACTGCTGGCTTATTCGCCATGCAGCGTAAAGGATAAAACAATGGCTTTAATTAATTTGTCTGGTGCATATCTTTCGTTTAGTGATGCACCACTATTAGATAATACCGAAATTCACATTGAAGATAACGAACGTGTTTGTTTAGTTGGCCGCAATGGTGCGGGTAAATCAACGTTGATGCGTGTGTTAACCAAAGAACAGCCTTTGGATGACGGGCAACTGCTTTATCAACAAGATTTGGTGGTTGCGCGTTTACAACAAGATCCACCCAGAAATGTTGAAGGAACTATTTTTGATTTTGTGGCAGAAGGTGTTGAAGAACAAGCTCAATACCTAAAAGATTACCACCACATTTCTAAACTTGTTGAGACAGATCCGAGTGAGAAAAATCTCAATAAAATGGCTGAAATACAAGAAATTTTAGATAGCCGTAATTTATGGTTATTAGATTCACGTATTAGTGATGTGCTGAAAAAATTAGAGTTGCCAGCTGATGCGCAATTGTCTTCACTTTCTGGTGGATGGTTACGTAAAGCCGCACTAGCGAGAGCACTAGTGAGTAATCCGCGTGTACTATTTTTAGATGAACCAACGAACCATTTAGATATCGAAGCAATAGTTTGGCTAGAAAATTTCTTGAAAGATTTTCAAGGCAGCATCGTTTTTATCTCCCATGACCGTTCTTTTATTCGTAATATGGCAACTCGAATTATTGATCTGGACAGAGGCAAACTGATGTCTTGGCCGGGTAATTATGATCAATATCTTGAAGCTAAAGAAGAAGCTTTGCGTGTAGAAGAGATGCAAAACGCTGAATTTGACCGCAAACTTGCTCAAGAAGAAACGTGGATCAGACAAGGAATTAAGGCGCGTCGTACGCGTAATGAAGGCCGAGTTCGCGCGCTTAAAGCATTGCGAGTCGAGCGCTCACAAAGACGCGAAGTGATGGGCAGTGCAAAAATGCAAGTGGGAGAAGCTGCACGCTCAGGGAAAATTGTCTTTGAGATTGAAAATGTCAATTACCGAATTGATAACAAAGTATTGGTTAAAGATTTTAGCGCTCAAGTATTACGTGGCGACAAAATTGCGCTTGTTGGCCCAAATGGTTGTGGAAAAACAACGTTATTAAAACTGATGTTGGGGGATTTACAACCCGATAGCGGAAGTGTTCATTGTGGTACAAAATTAGAAGTCGCTTATTTCGACCAGCACCGAGCAGCACTTGATCCTGATAAAACTGTTATGGATAACCTTGCGGAAGGCAAGCAAGAAGTGATGGTAAATGGCAAACCTCGGCACGTGTTAGGTTATTTGCAGGACTTTATGTTCCCACCAAAACGCGCAATGACACCTGTGCGTGCATTATCAGGTGGTGAGCGTAACCGTTTGTTACTTGCCCGTTTATTCTTAAAACCAAGCAATTTATTAATTCTTGATGAACCAACAAATGACCTTGATGTAGAAACACTGGAGCTGCTCGAAGAACTGGTTGATGGTTATCAAGGTACTGTATTACTCGTCAGCCATGATCGTGAATTTGTTGATAATAGTGTAACAGAATGTTGGATCTTTGAAGGCAACGGCGAAATTAACCGCTATACTGGAGGCTATTTTGATGCCCAGCAGCAAAAAGCACAAACCGTGAGTTTGAAAGCTGAGCAACAAAGTAAACTTTCTGAGCAGAATAAATCGGCAAAAGAAAAAGAAGCACCAAAGCGGAATAATAAGATAAGCTATCATTTACTCCGTGAATTAGAACAATTACCATCAAAACTTGAACAACTTGAGAGCGAAATTGAAAGCCTGCAAGCTATTATTGGTGATGCTAATTTCTTTAACCAATCTCATGATGAAACAGAAAAAACGCTCAGCTTGTTAGCTCAAAAAGAGCAAGAATTAGAGCAAGCATTTGACCGTTGGCAGGAATTAGACCTCCTTAAAAATGGTTAATATCCACGATGTGAAATAAGAGGGGGAGAATCGCCTTGTGCTCTCATGAATCTCATGAACATGTATTGTGTAATCAATGTGACATGCTCGTTTCTGTGCCTGAATTGCAGCAAGGCAGCAAAGCGACATGTCCACGTTGTCATACAACATTAGTCTCAAAGTGGCGTTATCCCTACAAACAACCCGCAGCATATGCATTTAGTGCTTTAGTTATGCTGCTGATTGCTTGCTTTTTTCCTTTTGTGAAAATGAGTGCGGCAGGTATTGAAAATGAAATCTCAATTTTTCAAATCATTGAGATAATAGGGGCGACGCGCTATAACGCGTTAGCGCTCTTTTTCCTCTTTTTTGCATTAGTGATACCTGCCTTTTGTATGGTAATTATTATCCTCTTTGGTCTACAGGTTCATATCCATAAGAAAATTAAGGTATGGTTTAGCCGTATCTTATTTCAAATGAAATCTTGGTGTATGGCTGAGATTTTCTTAGCGGGTGTCCTCGTTAGTTTTGTGAAATTAATTGCTTATGGGGATATTGGCGTTGGGTTGAGTTTCTTACCATATTGCCTATTTTGTGTTCTGCAAGTTAGGGCATTTCAATGTTTGGATAGGCACTGGATGTGGAATAGAATTGAGCCTGCACCAAAACTGGAGCAAAAATTGCAAGTCGGTAAGACGGGGATAAGCCAAAATGTGCGCCTATGTTTAACTTGTACGGCGATTTTACCTGCTGAACAATCTAAGTGCCCGCGTTGTTACTCTCATGGTAGTGTCCGCAAGCACCAAAGTTTACAGTGGACAGTGGCATTATTGCTAACCTCTTTCATATTATATATTCCTGCAAATCTGCTTCCTGTTATGACAACGAGCATGCTAGGTAGTGACATGCACTCGACTATTATGGACGGGGTTATTCTTTTGTGGGGCGATGGATCATATCCTGTCGCATTAGTGATTTTTATTGCCAGTATTATGGTGCCATCATTAAAAATGATTGGTATTGCTTGGCTGTGCCTAGATTCTCGCGGATACGGAAATAAAGATCCGCATCGTATGCACTTTATTTATGAATTAGTCGAATATGTAGGACGTTGGTCTATGATTGATGTTTTTGTTATTACTATTTTGGCTTCTTTAGTACAAATGGGGCAATTGATGAATATAGTCCCTGCACAGGGCGTTATTTTCTTTGGTGTTGTCGTTATTTTAACGATGTTTGCAGCGATAGCATTCGACCCAAGATTAACATGGGATCGCTGCGCAAAAAAACACGCACTAAAGACTGTTGAACAACAAGAAGGAGCCATCGGATGACTCAGCAAGAAACATCACAGGCTAATGCCAAAGTGAGTAAATTAAAAAGTTGGTCACCTGTTTGGGTGATCCCCATTATTACGGTATTAATTGGTGCATGGATACTGTTTTACCACTTTAGCCATCAAGGCCCTGAAGTCACATTGATTACTTACAATGCGGAAGGTATTGAAGCGGGTAAAACTAAGATCAAGAGCCGCAGTGTCGATATCGGTATTGTCGAAAGTGTCACATTAGATGACAACTTTAGTCGCGTTGTGATAAAAGCACGCCTCAATAACAATATGAAAGAGTTATTGCGTACTGACTCCGCTTTTTGGATAGTCAAACCCACCATTGGGCGTGAAGGTGTGACAGGATTAGGCACATTATTGTCAGGTGTCTTTATTGAAGTTCAACCCGGAACGGCTAGTACAGCGCATACAGAATTCACTTTACTTGATTCACCACCTTTAGCTTCACCAGATGCGAAAGGGATCCGCATAGAATTAATTAGTGATAAAGCAGGGCAGCTAAACGCCGGCGATCCAGTCCTATTCAAAGGTTATCGGGTGGGTTCTGTAGAAACTAGCCAGTTTAATATGAAAGGCCGTGATATGCGTTATCAGCTATTTATCAACGCGCCTTACGACCAACTAATCAACAGTAATGTACGGTTTTGGAAAGATAGTGGTATTGCCTTTGACATGTCATCCCAAGGGCTACATGTAGAATTAGGTTCTCTTGCTACCCTGCTAACAGGGGGCGTCAGTTTTGATGTTCCTGATGGTTGGATGGCAGGTGAAAGTGTTAAAGAAAACACAGTCTTCACATTATTTGATAGTAAAAGTAGCATCCAAAACTCGTTGTATACATCATATCAAGACTTTGTGTTATTTTTCTCTGATTCTGTACGTGGCTTACAGCCTGGTGCGCCGGTCGAGTTCCGTGGTATTCGCTTGGGTACGGTGGCAAAAGTCCCATTCTATACTGATGGATTTGACCAAAAATTAGATAACGACTTCCGTATTCCTGTCTTAATCCATATTGAGCCTGAACGTTTTGCTAAAGATGTCGGTGCTGATTTTAACTTGAAAGAAGAACTCAAAGCAGCGATGAAAGATGGATTACGTGCTTCATTAAAATCAGGTAATTTACTGACTGGAGCACTCTTTGTTGATCTTGATTTTGTGCCTAATGTTCCTCCATATACAGGCCCAGATGTGATTGCTGGCTATAAAATTATTCCAACAACAAGTGCGGGCTTAGCGCAAATTCAGCAAAAAGTTATTTCAGTGTTGGATAAAATCAATAGCATGCCAGTTGAGCCTATGTTGAATCAAACAACGAAAACATTGGCTGAAGGGCAAAAAACAATTCAAGAAGCACAAGTGATGCTGGGTGAATTGAATAAACTCATGGGCAGCAAAGATTTCCAAAACTTACCGCGTGATCTACAAAAAACATTGAATGAAATGAATCGGGCAATGCAAGGGTTCCAACCGGGTTCTCCTGCATATAATAAGATGGTTGATAATATGCAACGCTTAGACCAAGTTCTCAGGGAAGTGCAACCATTATTGCGTACGCTAAATAGTAAGAGTAATGCCCTTGTATTTGAAGCTGAGCCTACAAAGGACCCTGTACCTAAAGGAGTGAAAAAATAATGCGATATATTGTATCGATATTAGTTTTAATGCTGGCGGCTTGTAGCAGCACCCCCGAGAAAAAGTATTACCAATTGCCGATGAAAGCATCGGCAGCCCAAACAGCAACGGTGATGGGGCAAAAAAATCAAATTTGGTTACAGCGTGTGATGCTATCTGATGTACTGACATCCAATGGGATTACTTACCAAACATCAGATGTGAGTTACACGAATGCCAGCTCACATTTATGGGCAAGTCCGTTAGAGCAGCAATTAGGCCAATCTATGGTCAATGAACTGTCTTCTCAATTGCCTGAAAGATTAGTTTCATTGCAACCATTGCAGAACTCGCCTGATACTTTGGATATAACGCTGACGGCATTTAATGGCCGTTATGATGGTAAAGTGCTTATTCAAGGTTTTTGGACGTTATCGGATGGTAAAGAGATTGTCCGCCGTAACTTTGATATTCAATTGGAACAAAAAGAAGATGGATATCCAGATTTAGTTCGAACATTATCTGAAGGTTGGCAGCAAGTTGCACAAGGTATTGTAAAAGAAATCAATAAACTTTAATTTATTTTAATCGTTATTGTATTTCAGTAAATAGACACGTAGCGTTAGTGATTTATCCAATACGCCGCAAACCCCGACCTTTAGGGCGGGAGAGATGGCAACGTTGTTACTTTTCTATTAATAAACATGCATATGCACTTTGGTTATAATGACCAAAGTGCATTTTTCATACTTATTGTCTCTATCTTAATCAATTGTATTATAACGCTAAAATAATTTTTGATTAAAAATCAATGTATTACGTTGTGTGTGGAAATGTAATTCACATTTATTAGATTTATGACATTTATATTAAATTCTTTACTTGATTTTCTTTTTGCCCAGTTGTATTTCTATAGTGTACTTAGTTGAAGTTAAGTACTGTTTTCTTTTCCATTTTTAATGATGAGGGAAGTAAGGCATGAAAAGACAGAAACGAGACCGTTTAGAAAGAGCTTTATCGAGAGGTTATCAAGCAGGCATCGCAGGACGTTCCAAAGAGTTATGCCCCTATCAGGCTATTGATGCGCGATCACATTGGTTAGGAGGCTGGCGAAAGGCGATGGAGGATAGAGCAATCTTATCTGCATAGCACAGATTAAAGTGCTTATATCTTGCAGATATCACTATTATTCAAAAATTAAAAAATGAAGATCGTTATTTTTTAATTTATCTATTGTTAAGGTTTTTAACCTCCGCAAATGCGGAGGTTTTCGCTTAAAACACCACGGTAAATTTCTTTTAATTATTAGTTGGTTAACCCTAATGACAAAAAATCCCTCATAGTAAATGAAGGATTTTTATAACACAGTGCAAATAGCTGTATTCAATAATTAGAATATACTGGTATCTTTAAATAGACCTACTTTTAGATCATTCGCTGTGTAAATCACTTTACCATCAACTAACACTTCACCGTCAGCAAGACCCATGATCAGTTTACGGTTAATAACGCGTTTAAAATTGATACGATAAGTCACTTTTTTCGCTGTTGGCAGAATTTGGCCTGTGAATTTCACTTCGCCTACGCCAAGTGCACGGCCTTTGCCTTCACCACCTAACCAGCCAAGGTAGAAACCAACTAATTGCCACATTGCATCTAAGCCTAAGCAACCGGGCATCACTGGATCATTGACAAAATGGCAGCCAAAAAACCATAAATCTGGGTTAATATCTAATTCAGCTTCGACATAACCTTTATTAAAGGTTCCGCCATCTTCAGTCATTGTGATGATGCGATCCATCATCAACATGTTGCCAGAAGGTAATGGAGGTCCATTTTCTCCAAATAGTTCACCTCTTCCTGAAGCTTCTAAATCAACTTTTGTGTAGGACGCGCGTTTATCAACCATGTTCTTATGATAGCCTTAATTGAGTGTAAGTTCATAGAATAGCGTACACTTGTAAGCTGAACAACTCCGATCTGATATTTTTTATTTAGCTTAACCATTTTAAAAACCAAGGTAACTTAGGTTTTTCTGGTGAATTAGCCTGATTTATCCGTTCTTGAATTAAAGCTAACAGGTGTACATTATCGCCTTCAACTTGTTGTTCAAAGTAGGGTTGTTGAGTCAGTAATGTAATGGCTTGGGCAACATGCTCCACAGGCCAGATATGAAATTGTCCTTCTTTAACAGAATTAATGATAGTTTCATTAGTGCAAAGGTGACGTATATTCGCCATTGGAATAATAACACCTTGGCGTCCGGTTAGGCCACGCTTAGCACAAATATCATAAAAACCTTCTATTTTCTCATTCACACCACCAATTGGTTGAACATAACCAAATTGGTCAACAGCACCAGTCACAGCAATTTGTTGATCGATTGGCTGTAGTGCCAGCGCGCTAATAAGTGCACATAATTCAGCTAATGAGGCGCTATCACCATCGACTTCACCATAAGATTGCTCAAAAACAATAGAGGCAGAAAATGGCTGAGGCTGATCCAATTTCAGTTCATAGTTCAAATAGGCCTGCATAATCATCATGCCTTTTGCATGAATATTACCGCCTAGCTCTGCTTTTCTTTCAACATCGACAAATTCACCATCACCGATATGGACAACACAAGTAATGCGCGATGGCTCACCAATTGCTTCAGGGTGACCAGGATACTGCAAGACAGATAGGCCATTAATCTGCCCAATAACTTCACCTTCAGTTCTAATGAAGACTTGTTCTTGTAAGATATCATCTTGAGCGCGTTCAGGTAGAAAACTATGTCGCCATAAGCGATTTTCAATAGCCTGCTTAAATGCTTCGGAATTAAGGGTATTGTTTGACTGAAAATGTGACGCGTCTGTTAATCGACGAATTAGCCATAAAACATCAAGTGGTAAGTTAAATTTATCTTCACAAAAGCGAGTCGCTTGAGTAATCAAAATTGGCCAACCATCTGCGGTAATTTCCGGTAATTTATTAGCTACAATGATAGATTTTATATAACGCATCCATAATGTTAATTGCTCTTTATCATCAAAGAACATAACAGGTTCATATTCGCCATAAATTGCATTATCAAATAATGAAGGGTGAATATATTCGAACTCTTCAAGCTCCAGTCTATCCCCAACGATAACTAATTTTAGCTCAAGAGGCTGTGGTTGTATTTCAACAGGTAAAGTTTGGTTATCTGTAAATGGCAACCATTCAATTTGCTTCTGAGAAACCATATATTGCAATCGCTGCCACATTAAAGGCTGAGCAATTAAGGTTGATGCAGAGAGAAGCAGAATGCCACCATTAACCTGATGCAGTAAACCTGGCACTAAATGCATTGATGGTGTAATGAATCCAAACAGTTGTTCAGGTTCAATCCAATGGCGGTAGGCAATTTTTTTACTGCTGGAAAATCGGCCATTAACATTGGGTTGCCATTCAAACACTTGCTTGCTTTCACAAAACTGATAATCACCATTAATAGTTGGGTAATCTGTCAATAAAGCGCTAAATGAGTTGGCAAATTCCTGTAGATAATACTCACTCTCATCCGACTTAATAAACATGAAACGAGTTCGTGAGTTTTCTTTAATGAACTGCGTTACACTTTCAAATAATCTAGGCTGAATATCCGGCAATGAAGCGGGGGTAAGTGTATCTGAGGAAACAAAATTTGCCTGGTAAGGCGTTAAATCAGGGGTTAGGCCTTGCCATGTTAGTTCTTGACTGATCACTATAATTTTTCTGCTATTAATATGATTATAAGTAAAATGCCTGTCTGTGAACCGGCGCGTATGTATAAATCCTAGGTGGATATTTTGCACTAATTTTCGGTAATTTTAGCCCTTATTGCGCAAGGTTGTTATATTAGCCTTTGAGCACCAATCTTGCAGCAATAATTGTTGCTATATCAGTTAGAATAATGAAAATAGTAGAACAACTGGCAAAGTCATTGGCCATGTTAGCCCAATAAGGAGTGCACTCAGCAATCGCATGAAGATATTAGGGTCTTTTGTGACAAGTAGTGTTATAAGTGCAGAACATACAGCTCCAATCCCATAGATGAGGAGTATGCTTTCAAATGTGGACATGCTAAATTATTAATTGTTAATAGATATAATACAATTGTACACGAATTTATGCCAAGTTGTTATCTTATTCACCATTTTTGAAAGTATATGATTATATTTTTGTATTAAGTGTTTTTACCCTTTAGACTTCTTCATAAAATAATTTACTACGTAATCATCAGGACATTATTTTTTGATGGCGCTTTCTTGAACATTTAAATTTAGACTCAATTTTTGGAAACACTATGAAATATCAGCAGCTTGAAAATCTTGAATGTGGATGGAAATGGGACTATTTAATTAAAAAAGCAAGAGCTGGCGAGGTTATCACTCGCTATATTGAAAGAAGTGCAGAAGAAAATGCAGTTTCTCTATTGTTAAAAATCGAGAATCAACCAGATGAAATTTTGCGCTGGATTTCATTGCATATTGCTCCTCAAGTTGATCATCGAATGAAACAAAGCATCCGAGCAAGACGTAAACGCCATTTTAATGCTGAACATCAGCACACAAGAAAAAAATCGATTGACCTTAACTTTTCGGTTTGGCAGCGATTATCTAATCTCGCCGTCAAACGTAATATCACATTGTCTGAAACAATAGTTCAATTGATTGAAGATGCCGAGCATAAAGATAAGTATGAAAGCCAGATGAATTTTTTAAAGCAAGATTTGCAAGCTATCTTAGGGAGCTCGAGCTCTAAGAAATAATATTGCCGACTATTTAGGGGGTGGATTGATTGCAGTATATCTTTTTAATCATATTGCACATCAACTATTTGGGATTTTTGTCTATAACAGCAAATGACATCGAAGATTAAAATACCAACCTAATTTTTCTATATGAATAAATTTACAATATAATCAAATCATTAAAAGCATAATAAGTAAGTTGATTCATATCTGAAGTATTTTAGCATTACCTCTTTTATCTCCAGTTCTCTTTTATTTTTATCCTAATATTAGAAAAATTATTATATAGATATGAAAAAGCCCTACATTACATAGGGCTTTTGTTCAGCTTGAAATTCGAACTTTCAAACAGTTGCTTAGTAATTAAGCGCCTGGTTGAGATACAACTTCAGTTGTACCTTGAATTTCGATTTCAACACGACGGTCTGGAGCCAGACATTCGATCAGAGCTGCGCGACCTTTAACATCGTCACATTTGTTACCAGTTACTGGATCTTCTTTACCACGACCTTCTGCAGCGATTACGCTAGCAGGAACGCCTTTAGATACCAAGTAATCTACTACAGACTGTGCACGTTTTTGTGAAAGTGGCAGGTTGTAGTTTTGTGAACCGATACGGTCAGTATAACCAACTACCAGTACACGACCTTGAGTTGGGTCGATGCTGCTTAGTTCGCTATAAAGTTCGTTCAGTGCTTCTTGGCCTTCTGGTTTCAGGCTAGATTTGTTGAAGTTAAACAGAACGTCTGAACGTAGAGTGAAACGTTTGTTTTCAACAACTGGAGCTGGTTCAACAACTGGAGCTGGCTCAACAACTGGAGCTGCTTCTTGGTTGAAACGATATGCTAGACCAACGCTCAGCATGCCGTTGTCTGGACGTGCGCCCAGGCTGTTGTTGTCACCAATTTTGCTAACCCATTGGTAATCTAAACGAGTTGCCCAGTTTGGCGTGATTGCATATTCAACACCCAGTGCGTACAAAGGAGAAACGCCAGTGTCGTTTTCTTTGTAGTGCGCTTGGCCAGCTTGGTTAGCTTTAACATCTGTACGCCAAACCATACCACCTAAACGGGTATAAACGTCTAAGTCATCCATTACTGGGTAGCTTAGTTTAGTTGCAAGAGAAACACCCATAGATTTCAGGTCACCGTGGTTACCGTCACCTTTGTATTTCATTTTACCAAACCAGTCATAACCAAGCTCGAAGCCTAGGTATTGGTTGTATTGGTAACCTGCGTATGCACCAGCACCGAGTTGGTCACGATCAGTACTTGTACCTACTGAACCTGCGTTACGGTCAACTGGATTGAATTTTGTGTCTTCATAGTGAGACCAGCCTAATTTAGCACCGGTATACCAAGTGTTATCTTTTGGAGCTGCTTGCGCAACAGTTGCGAAACTTGCTACTGCCACTGCGACTGCGATAGCTGTCTTTTTCATTTTTTACGCCTCGTTATCATCCAATATAGGCATGGCTTCATTGAGCCTTATTATTCGCCATTGGTTTAAAATACTTGCTAGGTTTCAGCGACATTATCTATAAAAATTTATGAAAAGTAAAAAATAATGTCTCAACCTTAACAAGCTAAAGTCTACAACGAACTTAAAAAGATACAAGTAGAGTAAACACAATTCATTATAAAAAATGTTTTTTTAGTGGATAAATCAGAGAGATAACCATATTTAAAGGCAAAGTTGTTTATTATCTATCTAATTGATCTTAATTATTTTTTCGCCATTTTAAATATCCAATATAGTTATGAGTTAAATTTTATAAGAATATTCTTAATCTTGGTTAGTGATAGTAATTAGAGTGAATTTTTAAGTTACTTTGCTGTCCATTATGGTTACTTGCGCTATTATGCGATTTTTGCGGTCGCATAATAAAACCAATAGTATGACCTTCTAGTGCAGCTATTTGTAATCGAATAAAGTCCTGTTCACTTATATTAGGTAGCCAACCTAACACGACACTGTAATTACCACTTCTTAATGCTTTTTCCATCGCACTCACTGTTTCTATATCGTCCATGCGATTGAGTTGAATAATTTTATTAATTGGCAAACCAGATTGTTCTAACCAATTGCGGCTTAGTTTTTGATTCGGACTTAACCATAATAGCCAGCGTGCTTGCACGCCTAATTGGCGTAATATTGGGAGCAATATGTAGTTAATGATAGAATGTTTTTCATCATAAACTAGCTCGCTAACCATCCCTTGTTGTGTGGTATCGTTTAGTTTCCGTACTGTAGGTGTAGCTTGTGCTTGATAACTTTGAGGATATTGATTTGTTTTATTCCAATAATAGTTAGCCATGATTCACCTCGCAATAAGACTGTATGAATATACAGTAACTGTATATTCATACAATATCAAGTGCGTTTTTTCAAAGCGCTTCGCAATTTTGTCGTTTATATCTGCAATCTTCTTGGCGTTTTAAATAGATTCTCTCAGAATGTTTTGGGCTTAATAGTCGTTAAAAGTTAAATAGTTATAGTGACACAACAAGGATGAATATAGATGAATACTCATAAGGAGTTTGGGTGTATGTCTTTAACTGAAAAAAATTATTTTTGTCTCGAACAAGTATTGAAGCAATTTGGTGTGCTGAGTAAGAAAAATCATTTTGGGGGATATTGTCTTCTTATCGATAATGTCATCATCGGTCTTGTATTGGATGATAATTTTTATTTAAGAGGATGCCTTTTTGCTCGTAGTTATTTTGAAGCCATTGGATTAAAACGTTTAGTGTTTACGAAAAAAGGGATCCCATTAGAGCTGCGTTATTATTTAGTCTTTGAGCAGATTTGGGAAAATGAAAGCTTATTATTCCATTGTGTGGATTTAGCTTATCGCTCTGCACGGGAAGAATTACTTCAAAAACAATCTGCGGTGGTTCGAATAAAAGATTTGCCTAATATGAATATGTCCGTTGAACGCGCTTTAGGGAAAATAGGGATCTATAAAGCAGATGAATTGCAGGAAATTGGTGCTAAAGCCTGTTTTTTAAAACTTAAACAACATGGACGACTCATGACGAGTATTAAATTACTCATTGGGTTGGCTGGCGCAATAGAGGGCTATCACAGCGCTGTATTACCTATCAAACTGAAACAAGAGTTAATTAATTGGTATAACACGGTCGGATAAATTTAACCCAATAATGGGTAATAATACGTAGTTTAATAATAATCTATGAGCAGATGATGATTTTTCATTATTGAGAAATAGTGGCCCATCTGCTCATTCTATTTTAATTTGTGGAAATATTAATCTGTTTTATCATTCCATTAATTTCAGGGATCAAATCTAAAAGCAATCGCGTTTGTTCCATAATTAAGGCTGTTTTTTCATCATCATTAGCGGAAATATTATCAATGCGTTGCATGATGCTATTTCGTAGTTGATCAGATTTACTTTCCTCATTATCACCATTTGTTTTTGTTGGCACAAATTGAATTGCGTTTTCTATATAGTTAATTGCATCATTTAAAATTGTTAAAACGTCCACATCTGTTATTTTCTCTCTGTGGGCACCTAATGCGGATATATAACTGAGTAATGTATGGTTGAGGCAAAGTAAGCGGAAAGCTTGTTCTTGAGTAACTTGGTACGATTTAGGGTCAGATGCCATATTAGATACAATTGAAGCAAATTCTGCATCATTATTATGTGCATCACGTCGTGCGACTCGGTATTCCAAGCTATTATCTTTACCTTGAGAATATTGCTGAAAAATAGCATCTAAATAACGGCAGTTACTATTCATTGTTTTGTGGACAACTTGAGGTAATTGGCGGAATTTCCAATCCGGCCAAATAAAACTCACGGCAAGAAACGCAATAAAACAGCCAATTAAGGTATCAATAATACGTGGTAAAGCAACTTCAAATCCTTCCCCAAGTAAGTTAAAACAGAATAAAACGAGTAGAGTAATAAATAAGGTTGCTTGAGCATACTGGCTACTGCGAAATACAAAAAATAATAGCCCAGATATGACAATTAAGGTTAATTGTCCTTCCATTGATGGGATAAAGTTTAATAAAGGTAATCCTATGAGTATCCCAACAATTGTTCCAATTATCCTCAGCGCTAATCTGCGTTTAGTCGCATTATAGTTAGGTTGGCAGACAAAAAGGCTGGTTAATAAAATCCAGTATCCTCTTTCTAAATTAAATAATTGGATAATGAGATAACCTACACAAAGTAGAATTGACATTCTGACTGCATGGCGAAAAAGAGGTGACTTTGGTGTTAGGTGATGTTTAACACGAGAAAAAATATCTCTTATCCCAGAAAGTGAATCGTCTGAAAGCTGCTCTATTTGCTTACTATTTTGCTGCCGAGCACTTTGCTCAAGGCTTAACCCTTTAAGTTGAATATCAATCCCTTTAAGATTATTGAGTAAACTGTAAAGTGCTTTCACTTCATGCGTTTCAGGGACGTTTTTTTTCAGTAGTTGCAAAGAACTTTCAATATAGGAAAAAGTGCGTTCAAAACGAGCACTATGTTGATAAGGTTTTTGCCATAACACGGATTGAGCAACTTGCTGGCAAGCTCTTGCTTGCATTGTTAATAAACGTTGAAAGCGAAATAATATATCACTGTGGCGTAGTGTACGGCTTAATTGTTGGTATTGAATATGAGATGAACTCGCTCGCTCATGAATATCTTGGGCAACAAAATAATATTGTAAGCTAATTCGTGTTCCTTTTTG
The DNA here is from genome assembly GCF_000314895.2 of Providencia sneebia DSM 19967. Lineage (GTDB taxonomy): Bacteria > Pseudomonadota > Gammaproteobacteria > Enterobacterales > Enterobacteriaceae > Providencia > Providencia sneebia. The sequence continues at coordinate 1,748,278 of NZ_CM001773.1, forward strand.
CCCTCTATCACCTTTAAGGCGGCTAAGTAATGAGATCTTAGCTTGATTCATTGTGGTAACCAATGTGCTATTCACTAAAGCGAGATCATAAATAGATTGGGCATAATCATCATCAAGATCAGGATCAAATAAATTCGCTTTAGCATCTAAATAAGCAGCCAATTGTTGATAACACTGAGTAATCGCATCTTGCAAAGGCCTAACAGGAAATAATATATGTCCTATTAAGGTTAATAAATTATACCAAATTGCACTTATTAATAATAAAGTGGGTTGTTGGTACCAAGTATCAAAAATAGGTACGCCAAGCATGGTATAAATAGCAATTAATAAAGCGCCAAAAGCAATAGTGGCATAGCGTTGCCCTAATGCGCCTAAAAGAATAAAACTAACTGTTGATATGGCTAAACCAAAAAAGAAAAGCACAGGATGCGGAAAGAGTAACTCTATCGAGACTGAAGCAATAAAAAAACATAATAAAGTGATTAAGAGATTCTTTAAACGACCTGTTAATCTATCATCTAAGTCTGTTAGTGCAGCCGCAACCATACCCAAAGTTAATGGGATTGTCACTTTAGGCTCTTGACCTAATAGCCAAGGAATCAATGTCGTCCCTGTCAGGGCGATTAGGATTCGGATATAATACAAAGCATGGCTGTTATACAAAATACGACGATAACTAGTAAGCAGCGTTAGCACAAAAAAACCTCAAAGGTGAAAACAATCCTTAATTTATATCGATAGGATAGCTTGTTTAGCTGTAATAAAAAACCTTCTGAAATCAAGCTACAGCTATTTTTAATACTTGTTTAACTTAGGTGCAGGTGTATGGAATTAAAATCGACACAGATTGGGCAGCGCCTAGCTCAGCATCCCTATAATCGGGTTCGTTTATTAAATGCGGGTATTGAAGTGAGTGGCGAAAAGCATCAATACTTAATCCCTTTCAATCAGTTAATTGAAATTCGTTGCAAAAGAGGCATTGTTTGGGGTGAGTTAGAATTTGAATTAATTGATGAGCAAGTTGTTCGTTTACATGGCACTGAATGGAAACAAACTCAACGTTTTTACCATTATTTAAATGACAAATGGCAGCAATGGAGCTCAGAAATGAGTGAAATAAGTGCTGATGTACTTTCATCATTAGCCAATAGTCTTTCTCAACAAATTCACAAAGATTGTTGGTTGAGCTTGCGAGAAATTGCGAGTTTCCGTAAGAATATCAAACAGCAATTTTCCTCACTTCCTTTGCCGTTAAAACGTATAAGTCAGTTTGAAAACTGTGCGGATGCTTACTATTATTGTTCACAATGGTTGAATGAAGGTGAACATTGCCGCCAAGAAGTCAATGAACAATGGTCTGATGCCATTTTGGCGCGTTATGCTGATTTTTTCCAACGTGTTGAATCATCTCCTCTTAATAAAAGCCAAGCTTTATCTGTGATTAATGGCGAGGAAAATATTCTCGTTTTAGCGGGGGCGGGAAGTGGTAAAACGTCTGTATTAGTTGCAAGAGCAGGGTGGTTACTTCAACGAAATTTAGCTAAGCCTGAGCAAATTTTATTATTGGCATTTGGTCGCAAAGCTGCTCAGGAGATGGACGAGCGCATTCAATCTCGCTTAAATCGTAATGATATTGAGGCAAAAACATTTCACGCACTCGCGCTACATATTATCCGTGAAGGTAGCAATAAATCGCCAACTATAAGTGAATTAGAAACAGACACTCAAAAGCGCCACGAATTATTATTGAAAGAGTGGCAAGAGCAGTGCAGTAGTAAAAAAGCACAAGCAAAAGGTTGGCGAGAATGGCTAACGGATGAATTACAATGGGATATACCATCAGGTGAGTTTTGGTTAGAGCCCAAAATAAGTCACCGAATTGTCAGCCGACTTGATCGCTGGCTAAGCTTGATGCGCATGCATGGCGGTAGCCAAAAAGAGATGATTGAAGCCGCAGATGACTCGCTAAGTGATCGCTTTCAGAAACGCATCCGTTTAATGGCGCCATTATTAAAAGCATGGAAAAATGCCTTAAAAGCGCAAGGAGCTATTGATTTTTCAGGACTGATCCATCAAGCAATAAATTTACTTGAAAAAGGGCGCTTTATTAGCCCATGGAAACATATCCTGGTGGATGAGTTTCAAGATATCTCACCATTAAGAGCTAAATTATTACATGCGTTACGCCAGCAAAATAAACAATCTTCTCTTTTTGCTGTAGGTGATGATTGGCAAGCTATTTACCGCTTTAGTGGCGCAGAATTAAGTTTAACGACCTCCTTCTTAAATAATTTTGGCGCAGGGGCAATATGTGCTTTAGATACAACTTATCGGTTTAATGAACGAATCGGTGAAGTTGCTAATAATTTTATTTTACAGAACCCGCAACAGTTAGATAAACCGCTTAATAGTCTAAAAAAAGGAAATAAAAAGTCTGTTATTTTGTTGTATGAAGATGCACTTGAACGCCTTTTAGATAAAATGAGTGGGTATGTTACTGAAAATGAGACTATTTTAATTCTATCGCGCTATCATTATTTACGGCCTGATGTATTAAATAAAGCCAAAACTCGCTGGCCAAAACTTCAAATCGAATTTATGACGATCCATGCTTCGAAAGGAAAACAAGCAGATTATGTTATTATTTTGGGGCTAAATAATGATAAAGACGGCTTTCCGGCTCAGGCCCGAGAATCAATTATAGAACAAGTATTATTACCTAAGCATGAAGATTTTGAGAATGCAGAAGAGCGTAGGTTACTGTATGTGGCAATGACTCGTGCAAAACAGCAAGTCTGGCTTTTGTATAACCCTGAAATGCCTTCTATATTTGTAGAAGAACTTAGAGGCTTAAATGTTCCTCGACAGAAAAAACCATAGAAGATATGAGAAAAGAGAGTACGCCAGAGAAAGTTTCAGGCGTACTCACTCAATTATGAACGGCTTTTTAAGTAATGTTGGTAGTCGGGAATAACAACATCAAGGTCGCAATTAAAATAGGGCGATGTAATAATAAAATCTGCTGTGGCAGGGCTAGTTGCTACAGGAATATTCCAAACGGTTGCTAAGCGCAAAAGTGCTTTTACATCCGGATCATGAGGAACGGCATTTAAGGGATCCCAGAAAAAAATCAGGACATCAATTTTTTGTTCGGCAATCATTGCGCCAATTTGCTGATCGCCACCCATTGGGCCACTCAGCATCCCTGTTACAGGTAATCCTGTATGTTGGCTAATTAAGTTAGCCGTTGTTCCTGTCCCAAACAATTGGTGAGTTTTTAATTGTTCACTATTTTTTTTAACCCACGCTAATAATGAAGATTTACAGTGGTCATGGGCAACGAGTGCTATATTTTTTTCAGCTCTTATTGTACGTGTAGTGGATTCCATGAGATTCCCTTAAAGGTCAATGTGGCGATAGTATGCTTGAAATAGTTGCAGTAGCATGTATGACAACGTATATCATATTGTGAATTAATAGTTTACTGGTTTTGGGAGATATTTTGATGAATGATCAAGAAATTACTGAAATATTACAGAGTGTGAAAACAATAGCTTTAGTGGGTGCAAGTGATAAAAAAGAGCGACCAAGTTATGAAGTTATGGAATTTCTCTTAAAACAAGGCTATTCAGTGATCCCTGTTAGCCCTAAATTAGCGGATCAGCAGTTATTAGGTCAGCAAGTTTATGCTCAATTGAGTGACATTCAACAATCTATCGATATGGTTGATGTTTTTCGTAATGCAGATGCTGCGGTGGGAATTGCCAAAGAAGCGGTAGCAATTGGTGCAAAAGTTTTGTGGTTACAAAAAGGGGTTATTAGTGAAGAAGCGCAAAAGATTGCGCAAGGTGCGGGTCTTCAATTTGTGATGGACAAATGCCCTAAACAAGAAATTACGTCATTAGGATTAGAAAAAGCGTAATTATTGTTGATATAAAGTGAAGCAGCCATTGGCTGCTTCATTGACGGGAATAATTTAATGAGTTAATTAGTGATTAGTTACGTAAACGTGGCGCTTGCAGTTGTAAGCGAATAGATTCTGCCAATTCATCCATGGAAGGTTGTTCTGGATGATCATCAATAGTTTCGTAAGTAATTTGCGCTTCTGCCAAATAAGTATGAATTGCTTCACCGTTATCATCTTCCATGACAACGTGATACCACGGCAGATCACGTAATGTGCTATTTGATGCGATATCCTCATCATGAGGTTGATCGAGTGAATATTCAGCATCAACATCAACGACAACCCCAAGGTAGCCGAGAAGTTTATGACGGACTTGTTGTCCGATACCGTATTTGCTGGTGATCATCATAGCCACCTCCTAAAAAGCCTTGCTTATACTGTCTTCTTATATTTGGGCAGTGTTGCGCGTTTTCAAGTCAATGTATGGACAATTACTCATAACGCAATACACTGTTTTATACATAACATGAAAAGCAGTGCCTCAAATTCAGATTATCTGTTTGATGAATAAAAGACAACAACAAAAAGTGGCAATTAATAAATAGTGTATTGATAACGGAGGCGAAAATGACAACAGAAACCGGGCGTTTATTCTATATTTATGGTCGCGTACAAGGTGTGGGTTTCCGCTATCAGACTTATCATTGGGCTAACCAGAATGGTATTAAAGGGTATGTCTGCAACCGTGATGATGGTAGCGTTAAACTTGCAGTATATGGTTCAGAGCAAGATATCCAATTTGTTGAAGATTGGCTAAAAGCGGGTGGGCCAGCAGGTGCTAGAATTGACCATTATTTTAGTGAAGTTTGGCAAACAGAAAAAATAGCGGATTTTTCTGTCCGCTATTAATTGAAGTTTTTTAAATACATTTAACTGGCTTTGGCAAGCCAGCAAGTTTGGTGGCTTGTTTTGCGGGGCCTTTTGGAAATAGTCGATATAAATAACGGCTATTTCCTTTCTCCTCGCCAAATTGTTGTGATACAGCTTTTACAAGCATACGAATAGCGGGGGATGTATTAAATTCTAAATAGAAATGACGGACAAAGCGGATAATTTCTAGATGCTCATCTGTCAGAGTAATATTTTCTTGTTCTGCGAGAAGTGGAATTAATTCCTCACTCCATTGCTGACTATTAATAAGGTAACCCTGAGCGTCAGTTTCGATTTCTTGACCATTAAAAAGCAACATACCAATTTCGACCTAAATAAAAATAGGGTATAAATTTAGCAAATTATTGCCAATAACCCAAGCAGACCATAAAATATGTTGATAATTTAGCCCGTTGATTGATTATGTGTTTATTTTTAAAACGGTTGATCAAATTAGGGGTTTACATTGAAAGCACAGATGTTTATAGTGCTCTCCATTGCGGAGGGGTGGCCGAGCGGCTGAAGGCAGCGGTCTTGAAAACCGCCGATGGGAAACCATCCGAGAGTTCGAATCTCTCCTCCTCCGCCATCTTCACTTCTAGCAACGTCTTCCAAAGTCTTCCAATCCCAAGTAAATCAAGCATTCTAACTAAACCCCATTATTCCAACGTCTACTAACGTCTATTGAAAACTACCCCCTTTAGGTGGTACATATGGGGGTACATTTATACCCCATGATTTGAGTACCCCCAAATGAAGCTAACAGTTAAACAAATTGATTCCAGTAAGCCTAAAGAAAAAGACTACAAACTATCTGATGGTGGTGGACTGTATCTATTGGTTAAAACTAATGGCGGAAAGTATTGGCGGTTAAAATACCGAATCGATGGTAAAGAGAAACTTTTAGCTATTGGAATTTATCCAACCGTTACACTAGCTGATGCCAGAAGAAAGCGTGATGATGCAAAGAGATTGCTGGCGGATGGAATTGACCCAAACCAACAACGCAAAGAACAAAAGCAAGCCTCAAAGATTGACAGTGTAAACACCTTTAAAAATATTGCTCTTGAATGGTATGAGGGAAGAAAGGATCGCTGGTCTGTTGGTTATCGTGATGACATGATGGACGCATTTGAGAAAGACGTCTTTCCTTATATAGGCAATCGCCCAATTGCTGAAATCAAACCAATGGAATTACTTGAAGTGCTTTCTATTATGGAAAAGCGCGGAGCAACCGAGAAGCTAAAGAAAGTACGTCAACGTTGTGGCGAGGTATGGAAGTACGCCATTATTACTGGTAGGGCAGAGTATAACCCTGCGCCAGATTTAGCCAGTGCCTTTGTACCACATAAGCGTGAGCATTACGCCCACCTCTCAGTAAGTGAATTACCAGAGTTTCTTTCTTCTATAGATAAGTACATGGGAAGCCAGATTGTAAGAGTGGCATTAAGGGTGCTTATATTAACTGGAGTTCGACCAGGCGAATTGAGAAAGGCGGAATGGTCAGAAATTAACTTTGATACTGGAGTATGGGAAATACCAGCTGAAAAAATGAAAATGCGCCGACCGCATATTGTGCCACTATCAGAGCAGGTTATTGATTTACTGAAACAGATACATCCAATCAGTGGCAGCTATCAATATATATTTCCTAGCCGCACCGATTATAGAAAGCACATATCAGATATGGCACTGAATACGATGATTAGGCGCATGGGCTACAGTGGTAGAGCCACAGGTCACGGTTTCAGGCATACAATGAGCACCATTCTACACGAACAAGGTTATAACACTGCATGGATTGAGACACAGCTAGCGCACGTTGATAAAAACTCTATTCGTGGAACGTATAACCATGCTCAGTATATTGATGGACGTAGAGAAATGCTTCAATGGTACGCTGATTACATGGGGGCATTAGAGAACGGGGATAATGTTGTCCACGGTAATTTCAAACGCGCTTAATCCACCAGCAACCACATACAGAACCAGACAGTAAAAGGTCTGGTTTTTTTGTACCTGAAACAGTCATAACTGGACAAATAGACAGTAGTTATAGACTGTAGTAGACTTGTGTATACTATAAAGAATAAAGCTATGCCTAGGCTGATCCCCGAAAACTAGTACACCTCTACTAGCTGGCATAGCTCCTACCAAAAGAGGGCTAGAGGTGGAAGCATGAGTTTTGGGCGTAATTGCGAGCAATATTGGGATCATGCTAACTGGGTTCCTGTAAATGTATTGGTTGATGAATGGTGTAAATTAGACAAAGTTTGTAAGGAAGCTAAGAAAATGGCTATTCTTTCCGCTTGTGAACGAGGCCATGTCAATTACATGCGTTCTGATGGGAAAACATGGGATGACCCTATTAATGATTTGTATGGGCGAGGGATTTTATTAATAGATAAAGAATCATTTTTAGTATGGGCATCTCAATTTAATGATCCTAATGTTCCAACAAAAAATATAACGACTAGAGAAAAGAATAATTTAAATTCTGTTATTGGAGCTTTGTTGCTTATTTTATTAAGAGAAAAAGAATTCTGGAATCAAACTTCTGTCATTAACGAAATGAATAACATATTTAGTGACTTAGAGCCGTTTTCAAAACGAAATTTAGAAAAAATATTCCCTCAAGCTAAGAGCGCATTGAAGGAAAAAGGGTATGATTTTGATGAATTAATGTTAGCGCATGAAAAGAAAAATTCTCCATTTTAAGGATTATAATTATGGTTGATTATGATAAAGAAAGTTGCGCCTCATTTCAGCGTTTATATTCATACTATCATGTAGAACAAATGGCTATGTTGTGGTGTGGAATAAAACCTTCGGATTTTGATGAGGTGATTTCTGAGTGTGAATATATAAAAAGAGCCATACCAAAACACCCATTTATTGGATGCTTAGAACATCGAGCCATGGCTATAACGTCTGGGTTGCTGAGTTCGGTACAGGTAACAAAGAGATTGAGCAGATTAAAGAACAGACGATTGCTTTTTTAAGTACGTATGGAATGAGTCGATTTGCGCCATTGCCCTATGATGAACAATCTTTACCTATTAGAGAACTCGCTGGGTACAGGGTTAAATCAAGTACGCATGATGAAGCACCCATACTGTTTTATACATTGCCAACGGTATTTAAGAACGAGATAGCCAAAACGTTCAATACAGATATTTTCTCTGATGCTCTACATAAACTAGGCATTTTAAAGAAACCTGCCAATGAGAAAGGGTATCAAAGCAGAACACCGCGTTTGAAGCATTTAGGTAACATTCAGCAGCGCGCCTACATTTTGATGCTTGTTCCTGATGAAGAGGAGGAATGATATTTCTCACGTTAGGAAAAAACGGTAATTAACGTTGTCTCAGTTGTCTCAATAAGGGAATAAAAAAGGTAACTTATTAATATTTATAGTTATGATGGTTATTTTCTGAGACAACACTGAGACAACCTAAGCCTGTTTTGAGACAACATAAGGTGTTTTTGAGACGACACTGAAAAGTTTGGATTATCTCTTGGTAGGTTAAAAAAGCGGTTGAGACAACTGAATTCAACGCTGAGACAACACGTGAATTAATAAATAACCATTGAAAATCAATTAATTGTAAAAAATAGGTGTGAATAGTCATTAGGTTGAGACAACTCAAAATCGTCAAGTTGTCTCAGAGAAAAATATTTAATCTATCTTAATCAATGGGTTGAACTAATTGAGACAACTGAGACGACCGAGACAACCCCTAATCGCGTATTTAATAAAAAAATATTAGAGTGATGTTTAATATATTTATCTAGAAATTGCGAAGGTAAAAAAGTTGATTATGATTAATGTTTATTCATTATTTTGAAAATGGGAGATTATTATGGATTCGATAATAGAGAAAGATACGTACACACCATATTTTGCTAGTCAAATAGCGGTAATAGCTGTTTTTTATGCTTTGTTTGTTTTTTGTGGATTAATGTTAGTAAAACTGGGTTATTCTGGGTTTTGGGATGCCATGTTAAGTGCTAAAGGTGCCTCTCTGATTTTTGTAGCTGTTATATCTTATTTGTTCGTAATAAGTAGAGTAGGAATGCTATTTAAAGTGATTACTGGTAATAAAGATTACTCCAAAAAAGAGAAAGCGATCCGATTACTAGAGGTTTGTTTAATTATGCTGGCCGTGATTGTGACACCATTTTATTCACTTGGGGAGCTTATCGCTACAAACTAATATACCTGCTACCGCCAAAGCATAAGCCGAGGCGGTTATGTATAATTGGCCTTATCAACTAAAGGGATCACCAAATGAAAAAAATCATGATAACGGCTCTATTGGCTTTATTTCTATCAGGATGTGATAACAATCCACCAGCACCCTACGGATTTAAGTGGGGGCAGTCGGTGGAGGATATCCAAAAGTTAAACTTAGAGGGGATTATATGCTACGGAGAGACAACATGTAATGTTGAAGAAATGCCAGACCACACTCGCGGGCACGCTGTGCTAATGTTTAACAAAGAATCAAAATTAGTTGAGATACTTTATACAAATACGCTTGAAATCAAGAATACCAGCGAAGAACAGGCACTAAATAAATATGAACAAACAATCACCAGTTTGACAGCAATATATGGCCCCCCGATACAAAATATAAAAAGATTAGATGATACCTCTAATTTGTTTGGGTGCTTACAAAAAGCCGGCTGCGCTGAATTTGCCGCCAAGTTTAGTAAAGATGGGTATGTAGTAAACCTGTATATGACGGATGGTAAAAATGACACCGTATTTATACAAGGATTGTATATAACACCTCAAAAATAATTACTTAGAGCAAAAAAGCAAAAGCCGACCTTGAGTCGGTTTTTTGTTGTCTTGATTTTACGAATTGAATTTTAAATAGAAAAATATTCTACACAGCTGGTTTTTATTAGAATTATTTTGTTGTTTATTTTTTGTGCTGAATTATAATTAACTGTATTAATAAACATACTGAGGATATGACCATGACTAGAACAGAGAAAGGCTTTAAAACAGTTTCCATTGACGGGCAGTTAGTGGCACGTATTGAGAAGTTACGCCAAAAACGTGCGGAAAAAGATTTTTTACTTAGTGGAGCACCGATGACCCAGATTATTCGAGGGTTATTGAATGAAGCTCTACGTCGTGAGGGGTTCTAATGGAAAAGTTACAGCAGTTAGCAAGCACCATAGCTCAGATTTATGTTGATGGGCTAAAAGCGGAAACGGGAACAACATTAGTAACGTATAGTGCCACGGCGTCATTAATCAATCACACCAAAGCCGCGTTAGAAGCGACACAGGCTGAACTAGCTAACGCCGAAGCCAACAAGAAACAAGCTGAGTCCTATCAAGCATCAGCGGCACAAATGGTATTAAATGCCAAAGAAGAAAAAGCAGCCGCACAATCAGCAATTGAACTCGCTAAAGATAAAGTGGCGGCAGCAGATAGCTTGACGATATCGTTAGAAAAGCAGCGAGTAGAGCTAGAGCAGCAGGTAAAAGTACAAAGACAGATATTAAGAGATGCTAAAGAAACATACAAAATAGCGCCAAAAGATGAAAATTTTCAAGATGTTGTTGTCGCTAGAAATAAAATGATGGCTACCGAAAAGAAAATACAAGCCATTGGTAATCAGATAGACAAAGAACAAGTTTCCGCATCACAGGCCCTGAAAAAAGCTAAAGAAGCAGAAATAGCGGCTAGCACAAAAGTAACAGCAGCTACAGCGCTTGAGCAGAAAGCCAAGGCGACACTGGCAACCGCCAATGAAGCAGTTGCTACAGCTAGCGCAAAAGCGACAGCGGCAACCAAAGCACAAGCAATAGCAATGAATGGCTTACGTGGTGTAATGGCTTTACTTGGTGGGCCTACTGGTTTATTCCTTTTGGCAGCCGCAGGAGTTTACGCTCTCTATGAGGCAATGACTGATGACACGGCAATAAAAGAATACAACGCTAAAATCGATGAGATGATCACTAAGATTGACTCTTTAACATCTAAACAGGCGGAAGTAGTTTCTAGAGAGCTTGGCATCAGGATTGCCAAAACAAAAGAAGAATTAGCAAAAAGCGTTGAAGAAGCTAAAAAGCTAGAGAGTGGCCTTGAGGCCATGAAAGATAAAGAACCCACTTTTAACATACGAAAGTCAATAGAATGGGCTACTAATGAATTAGGTAAATACAATTTATTAATAGAGGAAGGGACAAAACGAATTAGAGAGCAAGAAGCGCAGCAGAGGAAGTCTAATCAGACAGTAAAAGATAAAAAAGGTATAGAGAGTGAGCAAGTAGACGCAATGAACATCTTTAACGATGCCGCTAAAGGTGCTATTGAATCTAATAAGCTACTCGCAAAAACAATGGAGTTGGGTTCTCCAGCGTTAGCAAAAATGGAAATGGAAGTAGAAGCATTAAAGATTAGCCTTGAAAATGCTGGAATTTCAGGGGATGAAGCCGAAATTCAAATCTCAAATCTAATGAACACACTTGAAACAGGGAGAATTAATAACTTTGAGTTAATGATTCAGGCTATTGAAGAGGATGTTCAAGGTTTGAAGCTTGAAATGGAAGAGGGCATTGATACAGCTATTGAATATCGAGCAGTCACTCAAATGGCTAGAGCAGGTGTGGATGACCCAGATTTACTAAATAGATTAATTGACGGCTTAAAGGAAAAACATAGACTTCAAAAACAAATATCAGATAGCAACAAGAAAGGCAGTGGCGGCGGCAAAAAGGATAAAGCGGCGGAAGAACTTAAACGCCAACAAAGTGAAGTCGCAGCACTTAATAAAAGGTTTGAATTACTTAGCACTGGTGTAGCTGATGCCAATAGAGATATGGCAATGTTTGAAGCCGTCCAGAAGCTAGGCGAGAAAGCCACTAAAGACCAAAAAGATGCTGTAGCTAAGGAAGCGGCGGAAATATATGACCTTACTCAAAAGGTCAATGATTTCATCCAAGCGCAAGAAGCCACGCCAGAATTAAAACTGGCCCGTGAGTTCGGAGAGGAAGCTAAAACTATTCGCCGCATGTTTGATGAGGGATTCATCGATAAAGAAACCTTTACGCGATTAGGCCGTGAAGCAACTCAGGCATTTGAGCAGGGCATGTCTGATATTCGCATAGAAACAACCTCAAACAATATCATCACAGATATTGGTGAAAACCGCGCTAAATTCGACCCTAGCAGCCAAAGCTGGTGGGGCGGCAGCATTAGCAGCATGGACGCCAGCAGCAATAGCCGCTTCAATTGCTACAGGTGGAGCAGCTTCATCGACAGGGTTAGGTGCTTTCCAAGCATCAATGCTATCTGGTCAAGCTCTCTCTATCGGGTTAGCCGGTGCTAGATACAACGGTGGACCCGTAAAAGGTGGTTCAGCTTATGAGCTTGGTGAGAAGAATCTGCCAGAATTGATGCAAATAGGAAACAAGCTGATCGGCATACCAGGCAATAATGGGAGGGTGTTCAGTTATGACGAAATAACAGGCGCACCAGTGATACCCAAAGCGCCTACAGGTAAGCAATATCTGAACCATAAGAATAATGAGCGAGCAATACAGAATAAAGATTTACTGGGTACTGGCAATGGTGGCGCTACTCTTCAAGTAATAATTGAAAACCATGTGGCAAATGCCGCTATCGAACCAAGAATGGAAAAAGGGCTTACTGGTGAGGATGTAACGAGGATTATTATCACTGATATGAATGAGAAAGGACCCATACACCGTTCGGTAATCAACAACACAACAGCAGGGCCTAAGGTATAAGAGTTAGCATGGGCGAGAAATCGCCCTTAACTTTGATGATTTAGATACCAGTACGTGCGAGGGGGAAATATGCAGAAAACAATCAAGAAGAAAACTAACCGTTATTTTAATGACGTGCCGACAACGCGCCTAATCGTGACGTGTGAGCAGTCAGTCATTGATATGGTAGATATTCACATTAGAACCGATAGAGTGACGAGGGGCAATCGTGCGGAGTTTGTGAGGCAAGCAATCATTGAAAAACTAAAAAAGAAAATAGCACAAATAGCTAAACCGCTATATGTATGTGTAAGTGACTTAGCTATAGCTATATATATTGTGTTTACGTTAAAAAATAGACAAACATTTACAGACTCATAATGACTAGCTCCCTAGACAAGATAAATATATTCAGTATTATTGATTTCAACAGTGCCCCTCATAACCTCTACGCAGAACGGAGAAATCTGGTTTGCGATACGTTTGGGGCTTTCTTTTATCTACTATCTGATAACTTTCCATGCTGCCATGCACCCTCTAAAACCTCATCTAACGTATTTAGACCAAATAAAAAAGCTAGAAAAACGAGGAATGAGCTTTGAGGATTTACCTCCCGAGCAAGCAGTAAAGAAAATAATGAATATTGGATATTACAGGCTATCTGGGTATTGGTATCCATTTCGTAAGTTAAAGTTAATCCCACCAGCAGCACCCCACGAAGCTAGACGCGAAGAAGCATTCCTTGCAGGTACAACCTTTACAAAGGTATACGCACACTATCTATTTGATGTAAAACTAAGAAGCTCTATTTTTTATGGCATCGAACGAATTGAAACTTATCTCAAGGCAAAAATAGCTTACGAACTAGGTAAAGTATCCCCTACGGCCTACAAAGATAAGAATATCATTCAATACAGACATCGCTACCGACATGATACATGGTTAGAAAAGTTAGATTCTTTAATAGAGAGAAACAGTGATAAAGATTGTATACGATGGAATTTAGACAAGTATGGGGATATCCCTATATGGGCTATCGTTGATATTTGGGATTTCGGTACAATGTCTCGCTTCTACGGAATGCTTGAAGATAAATACAAGCATCAAATCTGTAAATCGCTTGGCTTTCTAAAGCCTAACTCAGCAAATGTAAGAGATGGGCTGAAAACAGCATTAGAGCATCTTAATACAGTTAGAAACAGGTGCGCCCACCACGCGCGTTTATGGAATACCGATTTTTCAGACTCAAAAATTAGTATCGATGTGTTAGATAATATTGACTTAGCCGCCTCTCGCTTGTCTCCACAAAGCCCTGAACTATCAAGAATGGCGGGTATCATATTTTTAATATGGAGTCTGACCAAGAGAATAAGTTGTAATTCTACATGGCTAGCTTCAGTAAATGATCACTTAGAAAAGCATCAGGGCATTATTCCGTTTAATTCAATGGGATTTGATAACAACAATATATCAGGATTAAAAAATCTATTGGATAAGGAAGAAGAACAATCAGCCCAATCATAAGTTAGCCCAAATCAAATAAGCTTTGATGATTTAGTGACACGTTATGAATGATGATTTTCGGGCACGTTAGCAAAGATAGTTAGATAGTTTTTACACATCGCATAATGGCAGTTTTTACACACGTTAGACGGAATTATCGGACACGTTAGCGGTTAGTTTTCGGACATCGTAGCAAGAGTATTCGGAGTCCATAAATAAAGGGTTGAATTAGCGACAAATATAGATATTAAATCTTAACAATTCTTAACGTTTTTCTAATGCCAAAATCTTAAGAAATCCTAAGATTATTACTGGTTGGATGTTAACATTTGCTAACGTTCAGATGATAACATTTGATAACGTATTTCGGCTAATGCCACCTCACGAAACCTCACGCATTAATCCTAACAAATCCTAACGTTTTAGACTGATTGAGATGGTAGCTAACATGCCGATAAATAGATAATATTTAGTGAAATATCGCACTGCGCATTGATGCCAAAATTGCGCACTAAAACTGCGCGCAGAATTGCGAATTCGCAGTTTGAAAATTGCGAACAAAAGTGCGAATTTCGCAGTTGGCCATGAAGTGGGAATGTAGCATTAAAGCCGCTTTCTGTCTGGCTTTGTTCAATGATGACCTGTTATCAATTGTTATGGTTCATTGTTGAGAAAAGTTAAGGTTGTTCGCAGTTTACTACTACAGAAAACTACAGGTTGAACTTAGTAAAACTTAGTAATTATTCGCAGTTTGATATGTATCGGAATGTATGGGTAAATTGCGCACTAGATGATAAGTTTTGATAAGGTCTCGTGCGCAAGTAAATTACTATCTTTGATGTTAATAAACGCAATTACGGATGTTGATTTTATTTAAAAAAGATGGCGTAAATTCCATAAGCAGCTAAAGTAAGAAATAAGTAAAATACAAATTTAACTTTCTTTTGAGTGACCCTTTTATTGATAACGCAAGTTTCATCAAAAAAATAGTTAATAAATTCAGGCTCACTTATTCCAATATCACCGTCATTTAGCTCAATTGATTCCATATACTTTAAACTGGCTACTTTATCAGTTGAAGAGTTAGTATCATCTAATCTAACTTGGTCATTGATAAAAGCATTCCAAGCCATTATCCGAGACATTCTCTCCCCCGAAGTATGGCAAGACTCAATCTCTTGTAGGCGTAAACGATAGGCTTTATTTATTTTTTCAATCCCATAGATTTCAGTATTGTTCATTTTGAATCCCTTAAGTTGCTACAAGTAGACAAGTGACAGATGTTTGAGATAAATATTTACTTATAACAATCAGAAACTCAACTTGTTCGAAATATCTTTGTGACGCTTCCACGCTGAATAAATATCCTTATCCCACGCTTTACCGCCTTTAGTTTGATATCCAGCCTCATTAATCCGTTCAGCGATAATCCGTCCGTTATCTATGCCCTCTGATAGCACCAAATTAACCACAGAAACGACAGCAGACTCATTATAGGTATACGGTGGGATATCTGCCTTACCAGCAATTAAAGATGCCACCGACGATTCTAGGCGTTCCACCAGCGACAGCATACGAGCATCAGGATTACTGTCTGGGCGGTTTAACTTCTCTTTGATAGCTGAGACTATCCACGCTGTTTTATCGCTACCAGAGTTCGATACAGCATCATTAAACAGTGCTTGCAGTTCAGCAGGTAAACGAAAGGCAATAAGATTAGATTTACTCATGATAATAGTCCGTTATTAACTCGATGAGTGCTTATTATATCAGCGTATAACGATGTTATACAGATTAGAAAATGTAAAATTGCTGGTGGATTTAACGAGTAATTGTATAACTTAATATAACAAAGTCAGGGTAACTTACTGTAAAACAAGCAAAGCGTATTATTGCGCCTTGTAACTGACTGAATAAATGGCAAAGCTCAAATTTGAGCGCAGTATAATTTTACCAATAGAATCAATCGGCTCATTTTTGAGCCTGTATTTATCAATAGAAACAGGGCCCTCAAAATTGAGGAGGGTTAACGATTGTGATTATGGCCATAGTCGAAAAGGGTGACAGTTGAAATGTTACCCTTGATGCTGAGGGCGGCTTGAAATGAAGCCCTCATATCAAAACCACAAATTAGTGCCTTTAGCCAAAGTAGCTAAGTATTAGCCAATACAGCTAACTATCCAAAAAAACACGGTGTAGTTATTTTGTTATCAAAAAGACTCACAGTAATAACGTACCAAAATGGTACTAATATAAACTACGGTGGTACTATGGTGTTGCTATAATGATTGTAAGGTATTCGTTTTGGCATCCACCGAAAAGGCTATATTTTACTGGATACTCTATCCGCTGAATGTTGACAATTGTTGACATCAGAACCAGACAAAACCAGACATCATGTCAAACAAATTTATAAGTCCAGTCCAAAATTAAATAGGTACGCAGTAGGTATGTGTTTAATTCTCGCATTTCGCTATAATCAAATAAAATCATGATGTTGTGGAAAAGTACGCAGAATGGTACGCAGCAAAACAAGGGTAATAAGTTTTGACTAGTCTTGACGGATTTAACTTGGTTGCCATTTTGACGGTTGCCACTCTGGTTGCCAGCAAAACAGCATGTTTTATGCTAGTGGAATGATGGCTTTGATTGTTCCAATTCAGCACAATCAAGGTATAGCGATAATCACAACACCTTTTGAGGTATAGCCATGTTACAGCGTGAAGTAATAGAATCCGTTATGATGGAGTTAGCCCACCAGCAAGGGCAATCGCTCAACGGACGCGATAGGTTAGCGATTAGAACAGGTGTAGCCCAAACGATACAGGCTAAAGAACGTCACAGACGGAGAATGACAGCACCTACCTACCAATGGACGAAACCAGCACCAAAACGGTGATGCGAAGATAATCGCAGTGGTCAAATATTAAGCGATACAAGAAAAAGGGCATCGGTATGCAGGCTATAGGTTGCCTTGAAATCAAGGGCACCTAAGGCGACTAAATTGGACTCCTTGATATTAAGGAGTCATGAGGCTCTGAAATCGGAGGCTCGTCACTGGTTGGCAATATTCCAATAATGGCCACGAGATAAAAGTAACCACTCTGGTAACCACTAAAAGTAACCACAATGCAAATAAGCATTGCGATACCCACAGGACAAATTTGTCCTCTGAATAAATATCAATAAGTTACCGTGATGCAAATATGCGTTACCGATTAAATCAATAGGTTATCTACTCTGAACATGAATAACCAAAGCTAAAATAACGGTCCTATTACGGTCCGTATAATGTGATTGAACGGCAAGATTACGGCAAGGTTAAACGGGGATGTTACGGGGAGGATTAAGCCGATAACGGTAAGGTTACGGTAAGGAATCAGGGCGAGATTACGGCGAGGTTTCAAGTGGTCAGTTGTATTTTGATTCCGGCGATTTAACGGAATTAAGCATAATCAATAGCTTATAGTTACATACGGGATTGTCCCGTATCATCAAGGATAAATTAACGTTTAGATCACCCCTAGAAACTGGAATTATTATCCAATCTTCCAGAGTCCTATCAGCATTTTATTTTAACCAATAGCTTATATTGTGATGGTATCAAGATGAATAAACCAGAAATGAGAAAAGCAAAATCAATCAGGATCACCACGTCAGGAATGGTAATCAAAGCCCCTGAGCGAGTTAAAACAGCGACAGGTAAAGTTATGGCCACAATGACTATTCAGGCTGAGAGTGACAAGCGTAGCCCGTACCCATTAAAGATAGTGGCATTCGATATTAACGCGCTGGAGCTCATGACCTGCCAGAAAGGAAACAAAGTCACGGCTACAGGTCGCTATGAATGGTTTAATGGTTACCAGTTAACAGGGGCGCAGATAGTTACAGGTTAGTAAAAGTTAGTATCATAAGCCGATTTGAAGTCGGAAAATCTAAAGAGGATATTTCACCTCTTTAAACTAACCCACAATTAGTTGCCTACCTTTAACTGACCCTCTTTAAGATGACCAGTTTAACTAACCCGAAAATATCGGGGCAGTTAGAATAAGTCCACCAGCCTACCTATTCTATTTTGTACACCTCATATTGAGGTGCGCAAATTAACCACTGCCGTCATTTGAAATCGCTCAAGTGTTAATTTTACAGTTCCGTTTGAAACGGAGTCGTGAAAAGACGAGCAGGGTTATTTCTGGTTGGTGTTTCATTATCTGCAATGAAGTTGCCATTGATGATATTTATGCAATGATGTTACTGGAAAGTGTAGGGCTAACATTGAGATTAAAAATCACCTCAAAACAGACATGACAAAAATATTAGGGGGTACATTTGGGGGTATCTATAAAGTTAGAATTTAAATAATCATTTAATATCAATGAATTGAATGCTATGTATGGTTCTCTCCTCCACCCAAGCAAATCAAGCATTCTGACTAAATCCCAAAATCCCAAAATGTGCTGGGGTATTTACAGCGTACCCAGATATACCCGTAGTTTACCGTCAGTGAAGACGAGAACGATACCGCTGTCCTTTAAGTTATATGCCCGGCATAAGCAGGGAATTTTTAAGCGTTTTTTGATAATGATACGAACTACCATTGACGTGCATACCAACACTCCGACGATCACGGCTCTCAATAATCGTAGTTTGAGTGTGCACAATATTACGTACCACCACCATCCTGATTCCTCTAAGGTGACAAATGAACACATTACCTGTCATCCGAGGTAAAATTGAATGGTTTGAGCTCGGTACAATACCGAACTCAAACGATATCAGCCGTTAGTTAAAGAAAAGTGTCCAATATATGGGATTCATTTCATTAAAGCGGTATTGAGTTGTAAATTAATTACAAGATGGTTTACCAGTTCTATGATTTAAAGCACCATTATCAATTAATAATTTTTGCATTTCAGGAAGATTATTTTTGCATGCATAAGTCAATGCACTTTGGTCATAAGAAGGGAGTGATTTGTCATCTGTCGTCGTAGAACGATTTATATCTGCACCTTGAGATAATAGATATTTCACAATATCAATACGATTATTACTAGCCGCTACCATAATAAGCGTTTCACCATCACTTTCAATTTCTTGATTATTAAGGTCTACTTCATTTCTCATAAGATTATGGATTTTCTCGACAACCTTTACATTCTTTCCAAGAACAGCAGATTTTAAAACATTATACACATCGCCTTTATCTGTTGCCCATAGATCGGCTTTTTGTGAAATAAGGTAATCAACCATATCTTCATCACCAATAAAAGCGGCCCAGCCAAGAGCGGTTTGGTCTAAACTGCCTGTATTTTTTACTTCAATATTTTGTCCGTTTTCAACCATTTTTTTGACTTTATCTAGATCACCTTGTTTGACGGCATCAAACCATTCGGCATTATCACCAGTACTTGGTGTTTTATAAAATATTCTATGGGGTAATCTATTATTGTTAGCTAGCTCGACCATTTCTGAGTAACTTGATTTAAATGATTGATATTCTGGTGGGTTATTTTTATTGATAACTTGAGCTTGTGAGCCAAAAGCAATTAAGGCCAAAGAAAAAACAAGACTTTTTATTTTCATATTATTAAATACTCACTTAACGTTTATTAGAGACATTCTAATTCTAACGAGAGAAATATTTATTTCTAATCCTAATGGTTACAAAACGTTAATCATATTTCGATGTTGTGATTTTTTATGGCTAAGTAGTTAATAAATAACAAATAGAACAATAATTATCCTGTATATATGTAGCACTAAATGGATAATGGTAAAATTTTTCAAGACTTCTATATTTCTATATACAGTAATTCTTATACATCACATAAGAGGTAAATAGCGCTTATTAATACTAAATTTATTTAATTTCTAGCATGAAAGCGAGACCATGTGCATTATCACTTGATAAGTAACCGATCCCAGCTTTAATTTTTATTGTGTTGTCATAAAAATTAATGGGAGTTTCTAATGCTAATGAAGTATTGTTTATAAAACCAAATGATAATTCTCTATAGTCTTTGCCATAGAAGCCACCAATATTATTGGATAAGATAAGATTGAATTTTCTTTCATTTAAGCTGAATAAATCAGTCATGACATATTCGCCACCTGCTGACCATGTGCCTGTATTACTATTGACGTTTAATTTTTTTTCTGTTCTAAAACCATTTGTAAACATATAGGATATATGTCCATATATATTTATTTCGTCATTATTAGCTAATTTATTCGTATTTTTTAATCCAATTTTAGGTGTTATATGAAATGAATTAACACTCCAATCAAGCAAGCCCTCGTTACGCAATAACTCTTTCATTTGGTGATCACCGTGAAATGAGGAATTATTACTCATATTTGCATAGCCAAATTCTAATTCGTTTTCCAAATGAAGGTTATCATTTATCTGGTAAGAGACTTTTGGTGATGCTGTTAGGCTAAAAATATCCCAGCGAGCATGCATTCTACCTACATAGTCTATATTCACTGGAGATGATTTTACTTTAAGGTAATTCCCTTTTAACTGCATGGAGAATGCATAATTATCTTTAACATAAATATTTTTAAAATGTAAGCGCTTAATGAACCAGTAAAGCTTTACTCAACCTCACTGATTTCTACGTTCCATGGCATGAGATCCGACACATCATCTTTCGGACTTCGTTTTGGTAACTCGGTAAACAGGTGTTGGAAGTAATAATAAGGGTTCATGTCATTAGCGCGGCAAGTCATCACGAGGCTATACAAGTTTGCACTCGCCTTTGCTCCGCCTACCGAAGTTGAGAACATCCAATTTTTGCGACCTGTCGTGAACGGCCTTATATCTCGTTCGGTCACATTGTTGTCGATACTTATATCGCCGTCTTCAAGGTAGGTAAGCAGCTTAGGCCACTGGTTTTGCGTATAAGTGATGGCTTTGCCAAGTAATCCTTTAGGGAGAACGTTTTGACTGTCAAGCCATTGCTTGAACTCATCTAAAATAGGTTTGGCTTCTTCTTGTCGTAGTTGGTGTCGAGATTTTGCGTCAGCCCCTTTGGGCTTTCTCTTCAAGGACCGTATAGTTTGCTATAAAGTTCAGTGCTTTTTCTGGCTTGCCCGCTTTTTTTGATGGTGAAGCTTTTTGAGCATCAGTAAACTTTCGTGCGATACATGCGCCATGCAAGCAGCTTGAGTCACGTCCTCAAGTTTGTCGTATGCACGTGATAGCCATCCGATAGCAAGTAACCAGAGTAACCACCTAAAAAGTCTTGTACGCACTCTGCTCTGCGGCTGGCTTGATAGTCGTAGATAACCACTGGGTTATTGACGAACTCACCGCTACGATAGACCCACATATATGACTTAGATTGTGCTTTCTTATCTTCTTCACGTAATACTTGAACAGTGGTTTCGTCCGCGCAGATGAGCTTTTCTTTCAATAACTCACTTTTCATTGCATCAATAATGACTTGCACTTTGCTTCCTAACTGAACGCACCAGTTGGCCAGTGTAGCGCGGCTAATATCTATACCAGAGCGATTGAGAATATCCACTTGGCGATAGAGTGGCAGAGCATCAACGTATTTTGCTGTGACTACAGCGGCGAATGCATCTGCACTCCCTAGGCTTTTAGGGATCATACTTGCGGGTTTTGGGGCTGTGATAATCTTTGTTTCAGTCTGTGTTTTTTCACACTGCCGGCAAGCGTACTTGGTTCGCTCGTGACGTATAACACTAACCTTCTGTGGGATGATTTTCAGCTCTTCAGAAGTTTCAACACCACATTGATGTAAAGGCTCGTCGCAGCAGTCGCAATAAGGGGCATTGAGTTCATGTTTATGAACTTCACGCTCGAGCTCTTTTGGAAAAGGCTTACGGCCTGTTTTTTTCTTGTCGTCGTCGGATTTAGCCGTACTCTTTTGTTGCTCCGCTTCGTTAAACGTACCTTTGGGTATTTTTTCACTTTGTGATGAGAAGCGCTTTGACTTACTTAAATTGAGCTGTTCAATCAACAACTCAATTTTGGTTTTGAGCTCGGCAACCTCCTCTTGCTTTGCCGCAAGGAGTTTATCTTTTGCTTCGTTCTGTTGGTGAAGCTCAAGCAGCATAGCTTTTAGCTGGTCGATATCATCAAGGAGGTCGGTCATGTCTGGGCTCTGGTCATCTCAATGACTTAAGTATGACAGCAAAAAAGGATCGTTCAAGCCCAACGTGACGATCAGTATCAGCGGTCACACTTCTAGATTATGAAGTGGACGATGAGCTTTGGCATGTTCGAGCGTTAACCCCGAAAGAAGCCAACCCAGTTGTTGCTTAGTAATATGAATGGCTCCGTCCTCACTGGGTCTTGGCCACTTGAAGGTCCCTTTTTCTAAGCGACGATAGTACAGCCAGAAGCCATTAGTATCCCAAAACAAGATTTTCAATTTATCTCGGGTACGATTGCAGAAAATGAACCAAGACTCACTAAACGGATCCATCTCAAGAGTCTCCGCGACAATCAACGATAGTCCATTAATGGACTTACGCATGTCCGTGACTCCAGAGATGAGGAAAACCTTACCTGTTGGTATCATTGTAGCGCTTCAAACCAAGTCTTAATTTGTTGCGAGCTAAGCGTTGCCGGCAGTTCTGCTCGAATGCCATTATTGAGAATTAACACAACACAACTTGTGCTCACGGTAGGCTCTGTCACCACGATAGGTTGAACCCTGGTTTCAGGCTCGGATTGCGTGAGCTTTTTCGACCAATAGTGAAAAGTCTGATAGCTTATGTTTTGCTCCGAGCAAAACTGCTTAATGCCTAAATTACTTTGTCGTTGCTGCTCTAGAATTGCAGCCCAGTATTCTCGTTTACTTTGTTGTTCCATAGTCCCTCCAATGAAAAAGCTACTATGGCAAATGACGAGTTTGTTTAGTATGTGTGGTTCATTAACCGCTTACTTTAAAATCGTAAGGTAAAGAATATTTCTCATAGACAAATCCATCGGTATGTAATTTCGAAGCACTAATATCATCAGTCAATGAGAGTGCAAGTAATTTTGCATATCCAGCATTGAGATTTTCATCACTATAAGAATTACTTATATAAAGTACAGAGAGTGAAAATAATAGTTTTAGATATGATGGCTTCATTGAGTGTTCCTAGCCGTGGATATTTTGATAAATGTAATAAGATATATATTCTTATATGGAATATTTTCTTTTTTGAATTGTCAAGCTAACTTAAGTTACACATATGAAATATAAAACAATATTTAGTAATTTAAAAGAATTAAGTTATTCTGTTTTGACTAAATATCAACCTTAACAATTTGCAGATTGTCTGGCACGTAAGTCTCTACATAACTCATTATTAAATATGAGGTTAATTTTATCGTATATCTCAATAATTACACTACCTAATAAGTATTATAACGTTAAAGTGCATGGTTGTAATTTATTGATTTATTTTAATAAAATCCAATATCACTTAGTTGATAATGCAAATAACATTGATAATCATTTCTGTTTGTGTATATTTTGCATTTCAGAAAATTAGTATGGATAATTATTGATAACAATTCATCTATTAAATTTAACTTAGAGAATACATTTGTAGAATTAATGATAGATTAGTTAAAGGCATACCTTAAATGATATTTAGGACTAAGAAAAACATAATAACATTAGTTATTTTATGCACTTCTACGTCATCTTTAACTAGCCAAAATACGCCAGCAAATCAAGAAGACAAACTTGTAGTAACAACAAGTAAATATAAATCTGATACTAAACATATCAATACTAGAGATATTAGCACTGTTAGAGGGACGACAAATTCGGATATTTTGCTAATGAAACGTCATTGCAAAGTAATAATTCTAGGAATGAAGCTGGTGCTCTAGATATTGGTATTCGTGGGTTACAAGGTAATGGGCGAGTGCCAATTATTATTGATGGTAGCCTTCAATCAACAAATACATGGCGAGGATATCAAGGTAGTGCAGATAGAACATATATAGATTCTGACTTAATTGATACAATTGAAATAGAGAAAGGTGCTTCTATGAGTAAATTCTCAGGAGGCACAATAGGTGGTACAGTTAAATTAAAAACACTTTCTGCTAACAGTATTATTCCTAAAGGTGACCAATTTGGCGTGTTATTAAAAGGGAATATTTATAATAACAATGTACGTCCAACAGTTGGCCCTGATGAAAAATCAGAAGGAAGCTATCATCCTTCACGTAATTTGAAAAGCACTCATTTTAATAATGGCTCTTATACTACAGGTGTTGCTTATCGAAATGATAAATTTGATTTCCTAGTTGCTTATAGCGTTCGGACACAGGGGAATTTCTTTGCTGGCAAACATGGCTATCATAAATACAAAAATACTGAATCTCCGATATTACCAGGTCAAGAAGTTGTTAATACCAGTTTTGAAAGCCAATCTACTTTATTGAAGAGCAATATTTATTTTAATCCTTACTCAAGTTTAGAATTAAATTATCGACATCATGAACAAAAAGCCGGTGAGGTATTAGCCGCTTATTGGTATCAACATGATGGAAAAATGTCTCAATGGACTTTAGGTTCTGCAAAAGTTGATACTGCATCAATGAATTATTCATATAAGCCAGAATCAATTATAGTCTCAAAAAATTTTTATCAAAATGATAATTTAACTAGTAATATTTAAGTTCCATTTATATATTCTACTTTATAATACTTTCTATTCACTGGAGCCAATATGGTTCTAAATAAATTTTATTTCTGTATTGTATCATTATTGAAGGGTTGGTAATTGTGAGATATTTATTATGCTTTTTTCTAGTCACTATGATCTCCGGTTGTTCTAATTATGGCGTTAATACTGAACATTTAGATTTACTAAATAATAATGAGTTATGTAAGGCCTTAGGTGAAAATCAAGCATTTGAGCTTCAGGGCTTTGATCGTAAAAGTGAAATAAATAGAATTAGTGATGAAGTGAATCTAAGAGCTGCTGAAGGCACTCTTGACAAGTTTAGTTGTAAAAATATTTCTGAGGATACTAAAGATTATGAAACATCAAGGGAAAGATTTAAGACTTTGAATATGCCTTATGAATTCAAGGGGATTAATATCCCAGATAATTTTAACCATTAATGCAATAATTTCTTATTCATCATGTAAAATAGCAGAATATGGCATTTATGATGGTAGATATCATATCTGTATATCTCTCTTGTGTTACCATTAAGAAGAAAATTTTCAATATAAAATTTTATTTATATACAAAAATAGATATATTATAGTTTTATATATCTATTTTTATTTTTCTGGGTAAAGTAAATCTAATTCCATTAATCGTTTAATGATTGGTGCGGTTTCATTGCTAGCATATTCGATTGCACTAAGGTAAATGATATTATTCTTATCAAATCCATGTTTATTAAATTGATATTTTATTCCGGGGATGCAAATAAGAAGTTTTGCATTTTGAATAGTAAGTTTGTGAATATCAGATTCTGTGTTATCACGATATACTTGCCAATCCAAATTTCTTTGTTCTATATCTTCTTGTAAAGCAGCTAAATAGTTATCAACAGTATTGCCATGCAAAATACGTGATATAAAACTTGAACCATCACCTTCCGTAAATAAACCTCGTCCAAGGGTTGGACCCGGTTTATATAATAAATATATTTTTTTCTTACTTTCCATTTTTTATCGCCACAAAAAATTTGGTAAATAATAATCATAACTATCTATAATATCAATGATGATGTTATATTATTTTAGTTGATTTAGTTGATTTAGTTGATTTAGTTGATTTAGTTGATTTAGTTGATTTAGTTGATTTAGTTGATTTAGTTGATTTAGTTGATTTAGTGATCGTGATTATATCGTGACTAAATTATTTTTTTAATTAGTGTTAGTTATGCTTCATATTTACTAAAAAATATTCATTAAGTGTGTTTTGTTAGAGCATGAAATATTTTCATATGTGAAATATTTAGTAATGGTACTTTTAGATAAACTAGGTAAAAAGCTTGGTTATTATGATTGATATTTAATCATTAAGAGGGATATTGCAAGTATCACGTTATAAGAGTTAACTAATATATTTTTAATATAGATGATAGGAGAGATATATTTTTTTAGATATCGTAGGCAGTAATAACTCAATTAGTTTAAATAGCTAAGTTAAATTAGCTATTAATACGTTATTAAAAAGATTAGAAGTAGCCTATTCATTTTAAGTTAGATAATGATAAATATTAAAATGTAATTTTTTATTTTAAATAACTATAAGATAGGTGATTATTTGTTTGCTAATTCTAACTGACAGAGATGGTTATCTTTTTATTTTTAATGGCGAATATTATTAAGTATTACTTCAGAGGTAGTCAAATAGATTATATTTATAGAGTGATAAATGTTATCTATTATAATCTAATGTTTTTATTTTTGGTGATATAAGTTTAATTTTTGTTGACTGATTGGGTTAATAGGAATAATGTATTTAACAAGTTACATTGGTTGTTAAATATAAAATAATAAATTTCCCGCCTATACAGATTGAATGATTCATTCATCTGTTTTTGTGTTTTGAATTTACCTTCACCTGTTTTTTAGCAAAGCAAAAGCATTAGGAATGTTAATATGCGTAAAAATAAATTATCAGTACCCGGCGTACATCCATATAATGGACCTGCGGGTGGTTGGGGTGCATTAAAAGCGACTGCGATTGCAGTCCGTACCCAAATGGATGTATTTAATGCTCCAAAAACATTACTTAATACTAACCAACCTGATGGTTTTGATTGCCCGGGCTGTGCATGGCCGGATAAAGAACATCATTCAACATTCCAATTTTGTGAAAATGGCGCTAAAGCAGTAACTTGGGAAGCAACAAAAAAAGAGTTACTCCAGAATTTTTAGCCGCAAATACGGTTTCATCATTGTTGGAAAAATCTGACTATGAATTAGAAAACTATGGAAGATTAACTCATCCATTATCCTATGATGCGGCAACAGATACTTTAGTTCCTGTTTCATGGGAGTCTGCTTTTGAGCGTATAGGTGAAATTCTAAGAAATATAAATTCACCTTCAGATGTGGAATTTTATACTTCAGGCCGAGCTTCTAATGAAGCTGCTTATTTATTTCAGTTATTTGCGAGAGCTTACGGTACTAATAATTTTCCTGATTGTTCTAATATGTGTCATGAGCCAACGAGTGTTGGATTACCACAATCGATTGGTATTGGTAAAGGTACTGTTTCATTAGATGATTTTGATCATACTCAATTAATTATTGCTATTGGCCATAATCCAGGAACTAACCATCCTCGTATGATGGGAACGCTTCATGAAGTTGCACGCCGAGGAGTGCCAATTGTTGTTTTTAATCCCTTAAAAGAACGCGCACTTGAGCGATTTACTGACCCGCAAAGTGTGGTTGAGATGGCAACTTATAGTTCAACAAATATTGCTTCATCTTATTATCAAGTCAAAGCGGGTGGTGATGCAGCTGCGCTAAAAGGTATTATGAAAGTTTTATTAGCTTGGGATAATGAGCGCGGCGATATTCTTGATCATCAATTTATTGCAGAACATACTATGGGGTTTGAAGCAGTAACAGAAGAACTGCATAAAACATCATGGGAACAGATTGAAGCAGAAAGTGGCATTACACGGTCTGATATTGAAAATATTGCGCAATTATATGTTCAATCTGAAGCAACAATTATTACTTATGGAATGGGAATTACTCAACACAATAAAGGGACAGCAAATGTTCGGTTAATTGCTGATTTATTATTAATGAAGGGTAATATTGGTAAATTAGGTGCTGGAATATGTCCATTACGTGGTCACTCTAATGTTCAAGGTAATCGAACTGTAGGAATTACAGAAAAACCTTCTGTTGAGTTTTTACAAAAGTTAGAGGAAGTATTTGGATTTAAACCTCCTTATGAACATGGTCATGATGCTGTTAAAGCAATGCAGGCAATGGTTGAAGGAAAAGTAAAAGCATTAATTTGCCTTGGAGGAAACTTTGCTGTTGCTTTACCTGATCCGCAATTATCATTTTCAGCAATGAAAAATTTAGATTTAAGCGTTCACATAGGAACAAAATTAAATCGTTCTCATTTGTTGGTTGCAAAAGAAACATTTATTTTGCCGTGTTTAGGGCGTACTGAACTAGATATTCGTGAACTTGGTCGCCAATCAATTACTGTGGAAGATTCTATGTCGATGGTGCATGCTTCAGCAGGAAAATTAACGCCTGCTTCACCATTATTAAAATCAGAACCTGTTATTGTTGCACAAATGGCTGAGGCAACATTAATTGATAGTAAAATTCCATGGCGTTCTTATACAGAAAGTTATGATTTAATTCGTGATGTTATTGAAAAAACCATCCCTGGTTTTGAGCATTATAATCAACGTATTCGTAAACCGGGTGGTTTTCGTATGCCACTTCCACCAATAGATCGTATTTGGCCAACACCAACAGGAAAAGCAATGTTTTCTGTATTTAAAGGTGTAAAAGAAGATGCAGATGTACAAGGTGAAGGTATCTTAAGATTGGTGACGATTCGTAGTCATGACCAATATAATACAACGATTTATGGCTTAGATGATCGTTATCGTGGGGTATTTGGGCGTCGTGATGTCTTATTTATGAATAAAAAAGATCTTGAATTAAGAGGTCTAAAACACGGTGATAAAATTACAATAAAAACAGCGTCTACAGAACGCGATTTGTCATTAAAAGATATTACTGTTATTTCATTCGATATAGCACCCGGAACGGTTGCAGCCTATTATCCAGAAGCAAATGTATTAATCCCATTGAATTATATTGATGAAGAAAGTGGTACACCATCTTATAAATCAGTGCCAGTGATAGTAGTTTCCCAATAAACAAATTAAAGGACATATTTTATTAATATGTCCTTTCTATATTTATTCTGGTTGCTGTTTTTTTAAATATTCACACATATGTTGGAAACAGGTTTCGATTAATGCAGAGCGGGGTTCTTCTCGTCTAATTAATAAGCCTAACGAGCCATTCACTGTGGCATCATCTATCGGGATAATATCAATATTCTTGTTCATCTTTTCAATTCCTTTTGTTAATGGAATAATTGATGCACAATATGCAAGATTAACGGCTTGAATTAAATGTAGAGTTGATTCGCTTTCAATAATAATTGATGGTTTAAGGTTATATCGTTGAAATGTGAGATCAACTGATTGGCGAAAATGATTTGCTTGTGTTAATAATGCTAAAGGCAAGTTAGAAACGGTTTCCCAAGAAACGCTTTTTCCCTTAGGAGTAAATTGTTGCTTATTATATAACAAGCCTAGTTTGGTTTTTTGTAATGGATAAATTTCATGTTGTTGTTTATTTGCATTATCTAAATAACAAATACCAATATCTAAACTATTATTATTAATTTCATCGATAATTTTTTCGCTACCACTTGAACTAATATGGAATCTTACCTCTGGTAATAGATTTGATAAATATTGTAACATGGAAATTGGCTGAATATTGTTAAGTGGTACAATACCAATACGTAATAAGCCAAATAATTGTTGACGGAAATTAGCAGCTTCGGCTTGTAAACCATCATAAGCCGCTTGCATTGTCTTAGCCCACTTTAATATTTTTTCCCCTTCTTCAGTAAAACCTTCAAAACGTGAGCTACGCTTAATTAAAATAACATCGAGCTCTCTTTCAAGATTACGCAATCTCATAGAAAGAGTCGGTTGTGTTACATGGCATATTTCGGCTGCTTGACCAAAGTGTTGTGTTTTATCTAATGCAATCAAATATTGCAGTTGTTTAATATCAATAACCCACCTCAATAGCGAAATATAATAAATAATGTAACGTTAGGTAAAACTAAACATTCCCAGTATACCATTTAATGACATTCCGACAATTGTTACACAGACAACTTGCAAGAAATAAGTATATTTATAATTTAAGATAAATGATCAGGCCAATCCACATGGCTTAATGCAAGAAGATAATAATCATTAATTACTCAATAAAAGTATCCCGCAATTCAATATATGATTTATATGAGTTGCGGGATTAAGCTAATTATTAATGACCTGAAGTTTTAGCATCACGGCTAGCTTCAAAGAGGAACCAAACTCTACGCTCAGTTTCATCCAGCCAATTTTCGATTAAGCTAGTGGTAGAATGATCGCCAAATTTAGATGTTAATTCATGTGCTTCTCTGAATTCAGCGGCTAATTGTTTATTATCTTCAGCGAGTTCGGCGAGCATATCAAGAGGCTCAACATATTCTGCATTGTTATCACTAATTCTTTGTTTTTTTGATATTTCGCTAATAGATTTTAGTGTTAAGCCACCGATTTTACGTACGCGCTCCGCAATTGGATCTGTCATAGCAAACAATTGATCGCTTTGTTCATCAAGTAGCAAATGATAATCCCTAAAGTGCGGACCACTCATGTGCCAATGAAAATTTTTAGTCTTCAAATAAAGAGCAAAAATATCAGCGAGTATTGTATTCATGGCTGCGCTAATGTCTTTTGTTGCTTCAGCAGGGAGATCTGTAGGTGTTTTCAAAGGTCTAACTTGTAATTCTTTAGCTTTACTCATTGTATACTCCTAACAATTTAACCTTGAACAGATAGACATTTTCTATCGTTGTATTAAGTATAGAACTTTATGTGCGCATGTATAGGAATATGATGAACCATTGTTTTAAATAAAGCATTTTTAAATAAAATAGTGTTATTTTACTCATGATATGTATTAACTAGGTTATAACTCTAAAAATATTATATATTTTTCTCCATATTATGAATAAAGATATATTTAGAATTAGAATATGATAATTAATATTCACGATAATTTATATGTTTTTCAAATAAATATATATTTGCTAGTAAGACTAATTTTCGCATACATCAGGCTGGAAATTATTTGTTGATGTAACGTGAATGAAATTATATTGTTCATTAAAATAGCATTATCTGTTTATTAAAAATACGAGAAGTGTTAATTTCAGTATGATAATGAAAATAATTATTATTATCAGTGAGTTGGCGTGAAAAATAAAGTTGTTTTTCTATTTCATTATTGCTATCTTGCGTGCCGCAGAAATGGGGAGTAGCTTGCTTAATAGCGTTAATTAGTTATTAAGATTTCGTGTCAACATACTTGAACATTCTTTGTTCATGGCACGAATGCCGAATCGGTTAGCAAGACCATAAACATATTATTCGCCTGTGTGTTGGGGGGCGAATTGTGTGTCTATGGAAATGCCCGACTGAGATTTTCGTTATGAGCTTTTATGCCCTGTTTATCCTCGCATTTGCCTTATCAATGGATTCTTTTGCAGTTGCTGTGTGTAAAGGATCCACACTTCATAAACCATCTTATAAAGAAGCTTTAAGAACTGGTGTTGTTTTTGGTTTTATTGAAGCATTAATGCCATTAACGGGTTGGATTATTGGTATTGGTGCAAGTCATTTTGTTATGCAATGGAATCATTGGATAGCTTTTGGTCTTCTATTTATTTTAGGTGGCCATATGATTTATCAAAGTTTAGTCGTAAAAGAAGATGTTTTAGAAGAGAAAAAGAATAAACATAGTTATTTAAATCTTATTATAACTTCAATTGCAACGAGTATTGATGCAATGGCGGTTGGGCTAGGACTCGCATTCCTTGAAGTCAATATAGTTCATGCAATCTTTATTATAGGATTAACAACTATGGGAATGGCAACTATTGGTGTTATGGCAGGTAAGCATGTTAGCACTATTCTAGGTAAGAAAACTGAATTAATTGCAGGTTTAATATTGATCAGTATTGGTGTATTTATTTTATTAGAAAATATCTAATTTAGATGAAAATTATTAAAGCCTAGTATAAACATAATAAACTTAGAAATGATAAAGAGTAAATTTTATTTATTCTTTATCATTAATATAAAGTGTATGACTAATCTTTTTTTGATGATAGTAATTCTAAATTTGATAGCTAATAGGTAATTATATTTAGTGTACTATATTTCAATAGTATATATGCCTAAATTTTGTTTGTTATTTATGCTAGGAGCATAAATAAGTCTAAATATTTAAGATATTCTACAAATAAATTGTAATAATAATAGTGACTTGTTGATAATCTAGAATAAATGTACACTTCGAACCCAATTGATTGTCATTTTTATCTTCATTGGATCTTAATAAACATGAAAAAGTTGCTAGCTACATTGGTCGGTTTTAGTCTTTTATCAGGCTGTGCTGTTACTGAATATAATTATATTCCTGATTCTCACAAAATAAGTGAGCCTAAAGTTGGAAGTGTCAACCAAGTTGGAATTGGCGAGCCTTTAGTAAGGTCAGGAAATATGAGTGAAATTGACGGAATAAAAGTCCTTAATACAGTACAAATTGACCTTGCCTATAAAGTGACGCCAGGCGTGTTTAAAAAAGTTGGTTCTAGTGATAAAGGTGATTTCTATATGCCAACAAACACAATTGATTCTGGTTCCGTTATTGTCGAAGTAATAGGGCAGCCTTGGGAGTCCCTGTTAGTAAAAAAAGAAACAAACGAATTATGTGTTGTAACTGAATTTAATGTCTTTATTTGTGATAGCGGAGCACAACTTGAAAGAATTAAATTGAGTAATACAGATGGAAATTCTTTTGAGCAAGCTTTGATCTTTAACGGAAAAGAAGGTCAGAATATTAACGTCAGCTATAGAAAACTTGGCTCTAATGTTCAACAGCAAGGATTTGGTAATACGATCCAATATAACTTATCTGAAAGCGATATTATTGCTTATAAAGGCGTAAAACTAAAAGTTCTTGATAGTCGTCATGAATCAATAAAATATGAAGTATTGAGTAATTTTTCTGATAATTAAAGCGAGAGTTCGTACTATTCAGTACTGAGTGCTCGGTTTTTTTAAGCAATAATTTTTCCATTATTTATTACAACAATTGGCCGGTAAATTGCGCCAATTGTTGTATTCTTTGCCATTTTTAGCTGGTGGATGTGGTATATTTACTGACCTAAACACAATATATTAATGTTGATACTAAAAAGACTTAATCTGTAGTTCTATTAATAATAATAAATATCAATGAATTTCATTATAGAACAGTATTATAATTGTATGATATTGATAAATTTTCAAAAAATATAACCGGAAGAGAGCAAATTATATGAAATATCAAGATGTAACAAAAACGCCAGGTGAAAGTTCTTATTTCCTCGTTTTTAATCTCGTGGATGTAGATAAAAATCGGGATGGATTGATTGATTTTTTTAATAATTTATCTGGTATTATCCGTAGCATGAGAACACGTTTTCCTGCTTTGGAAACGAGCTGTGTCATGGGATTTGGCGCCAATGCTTGGAGTAAACTTTTCCCTCATTTAAATAAGCCAAAAGAGCTAGCGACTTTTGAAGAAATAAAAGGTAGTAAATTTACAGCCGTTTCAACTCCAGGTGATCTCTTTTTCCATATTCGCGCTTTAAATATGTCATGCTGCTATGAATTTGGTTCTATTATTAGCCAAAAGCTTGAAGGTATGGTGACCCATGTTGATGAAGTGCATGGTTTCCGCTATATGGATGGAAGATCAATTATTGGTTTTGTTGATGGAACAGAAAATCCTGAAATGGAAGATGAGCGTGTTGCTTATGCAGTAATTGGTGATGAAGATCCTGAATTTACAGGTGGGAGTTATGCATTTGCGCAGAAATATCTTCATGACATCAATGCTTGGCAGAGTTTAACAGTTGAAGAACAAGACAAAGTTATCGGGCGCCATAAATTTAATGATGTAGAACTCACTGACGAGCAAAAATTACCGGGATCGCATAATGTAGTGACAAATATTCAAGATGAAAATGGTGATGATCTTAAAATCGTTCGAGCTAACATGCCATTTTCGAATCCATCTAAAAATGAATATGGAACGTATTTTATTGGTTATGCGAGATATTTTTCTACAACGCGTCGAATGCTTGAAAATATGTTTCGTGGTACAGAAAATGGTGCAACTGATGAATTATTAAGATTTAGTACAGCTGTTACTGGAACACTATTCTTTATTCCATCTCCTACTTTTTTAGATGATGTTGAATAAACATATTTATCTAAAATTATGATAATTTTTATATCGGGGTTATTAACATAACCTCGATATTTATTTTAACTAAATAACTTTAGATATTAGAGTAATTATAATAGATTAAAATATTTATTTGGTTTTAATGGCATAGGCAGAGGATGAATATCCATCATTTCTAATGCATTTCTTTCTATAGTATTGCAGATTGCATTTAAAGGTAGATCATTTGCGGATATACCGAATGGATCTTCAAGTTCTTCTGCTAATGCATCCCAAGCTAGGAAAGTATAAGAGATAAAGACCGAAACAAATGGGGTCATATAATGGAGATCACTGACTAAAGCAAAAGGTAATAGTGTGCAGAAAAGATAAACTGTTCTTTGGAGAATTAGGGTATACGCAAAGGGAATAGGTGTATTTGATATACGTTCACAGCCACCTAAAACATCAGATAATAAATTTAATTCTTTATTCATTGATTGAAAAATAACATCACTGATAATATTTTTATCGCGTAATTCTCCTATCTTGAAACCAAGATGTAATAAAATTCTATTGGTTGGAAATGGACTATTTATAACATCTTTTAGAATAGTTGTAGGTAATAATCGATAAAGATCAACCATTGGATTAGTTTTTCTTAATTGATGTTTTAAGCTCCATGAAAAAGCAATCGCTAGCTGACAAATTTCTTTTTGATAATTATTATCATTTGGAAGAATAACTTTAATATTACGTAAAATATTTCTTTGCTGGATAAGTAATGTTCCCCACAAGGTTCTTGCTTCGACTAACCGACTATAACTAGCATTGTTACGAAAACCTAAAAATATGGCTATTGCGATACCTAAGAGACTAAAGGGTGCTATAGTCAAATGAACACCTAATTGTTCATACCATTGGTAACAGAGTACAGCAATTATAGAAATAAAAATATTTAATGATAATCTAAATGTTATTTTTGAGAGAACTGAACCATGCCAATCGAGTAATCTGAAAAACCAATGTTGAGAAGGGCGAATAACCATATTATCTAATTACGTGAATTTTAATAAAGTAGATAAATATATCATGCAATAAAAAAGTTAGCAATGTCACATTTCGATTAATTCCTCTTATAAAAATACTAATTTATTATCATATAAACAAAACTGATTTATCCTCATCTATGAAACTTATCTAAATTAAATATATTGGGCAACTTAATAATAAATATGTATTAATAACTCTATTTTACAATAAATTATAATTTTGATTATCGGAATGAAAAATTATGATTATATTGATAGATTATTTTTACGACATTAACGGTGCAAAATGTGAGTGGATTAATGAAGATAGAATACTATTATTTATATAAACAGTCATTAAATCTTGACTACTTTAAATATAAAGCACCTCAGCATGAATATAAGCGAATAACTGAAGTGCATAAATATTCTTATTAATCCCAAATGCCATTAAACCGTTTTTCGTTGCTTGCAGTATAAAGTACGGTGTGGGCAATATTGCGGTGACCTAAATAATCTTGAATTAATCGAGTATCTCGACCTAAATCTGCAAGTGCATAACCACAAGCATGGCGTAGCATATGGGGATGAATTTTGATAGTTAAATTCGCTTCTTGTCCATATTTTGTTATCAAGCGAAAAATTTGACTACGTGAGAGTGGTTGATTTTTTTGAGATAAAAATACCCATTTATTTTCTTCAGAAGCTATTTGTTCACGTATTTTTAACCATTTAACTAAAGCATTATATTCCTCAGGCACAAGCGGTTGTACAGTGGAAAGACCTGATTTTAATCGTTTGACATAAATCGTTTTTTGTTTAATATCAATATCGTCAAGAGATAATAAGCGTAATTCGCTGACTCGAAACCCATGCAAAAAACCCATAAGAAATAAATAATAATCTCTTTCGGGATATTTGCCTTCTTGAGCGGCTTGAAGTAAAGATTCAACTTCAGTTTGTGTCATGAAACTTCTTTTTTTCATCTTTTACCCTTAATGATATACTTTAATTGTAATTGGTAGCCTGTTTTATAACCAAGATTAGTTTTAATTGAGATTTAACCCTAAAATTTCTAGTCTAATTTTGATTTTTGGGGCTATTAAACTAAATAGAAGCTAATAAATACAGCTATATAACAAATAATTTTTCATTTACTAAAAGTAAATTTTTTTTGTTTTTTTTAAATAGTTATAATATAGTTTTGCTTAAGCCAGTCTTAATACTATCTGTTGTATTTACTCATTATACGTAATTTTAATGGGGATTTCCCCTTAAATTTAATAAATAAAAATTAATGGTTGATGATTATCATAATTGTACAAATATTCTGAGTATAATCACTTGCCGTGCTAAAAAAACTTAAAATTTAACGACCTAACTATCAAAAATGATCGATAACTTGATTGACTCATGATTGGAGTAAGTGGAGGGTTTTATTTTTAAAAGAGAAAAAATTGTTGTTTTTTCATATAGCTAATTGTTTTATAATTTTTTATGTTTTTTGATATTTTGTTATTATTTGCTTATGATTTATTGTTATATCAAAGAAAATAAATATATAAAGAATTGCCTTACTCACTGATATCATTTTTCAAATGAGGAGAAATTCTTTGCTTAACTAACTGGTATGCACCTGAGTATTATCTTAGTTGCAATTGAAAAGTTGCGTTTATAGTGGATCGCGAGGCAATTATTCATCGCAGATTGTCTGCATATTGCTGTAACTTGCTAAGTTAGATGAATAATTAAACAATTTAGCAAAAACGATCGGAATAAAAATTATCTTAATATAAAGAAAGATTAAGTAAATTTAATAAAAGTATTATTTCAACGTAATAGTCATTAATAGTTTTACATTTCTAATGTTCATATTTAGATTTGTGATTTATTTAAAGTGATATTGACAATATGATAAATATCACTAAAATTGTTTCTATCATAGTCTGGTAAGACTCGTAAGCGTTTACGTAAATCAACGCATATAACATTGTTTCGCAATAGTTATATGTTGTTGCGAACGTGTTATTCGGAGTCTTTATTATGTCTTCCAAAAATAAAAATTATATTTTAGGTATTCCTAAACTTCCTATCAGAGCAATGATATTTCTTGTTCCTTTCTTTTTGTCTTTAGTGATGAGTGGAATTGTTTCCCTAATTAGTACGATTAGAGCATTAGGTTTTAGCTCCGAGATCTTATTTCCTTGGTCAAGTTCTTGGCTATTATCTTGGGTAATTGCATTTCCGACGGTATTTATTGTATTACCTTTAGCAAAGAGAATTTCTTTGTTTTTGGTGAAAAATGAAGTCTTATAATTATATTGATTGTAGCTCAATAGATAGATATAACATAAATATGTCATATGAAGACTTATAATTTTCTTTAATTATGACTTTTTATATTGAAGTTTTTTCAGTATAAAAAGTCTAAGTTTTCAGTTAATAATAGTCGTTCACCGTGAGTTATATTGATTTATACAAAGAGAAAAATAATGAGTATTGAATCTGTTAAAGAATTTATTGCGTGCCATGCACCTGATATAGAAGTTATTGAGACTGAGGGCATTACTGCAACTGTTGAACAAGCTGCTATTGTCCATAATGTAGAGCCTAATCAAATTGCAAAAACCTTATCACTCAAGGTAAAAAATACGGTAGTTCTTGTTGTTTGTGCAGGCGAAGCGCGACTTGATAATTTAAAAGTCAAGCAAGCTTTAGGTGGTAAGGCAAGAATGCTCAGGGCTGATGAGGTTGTTGAATTGACAGGACATCCTATTGGTGGCGTTTGTCCTTTTGGTCTTCCTACTGATTTACCTGTATATTGTGATATATCTCTTAAATTGTATCAGGAAGTTGTTCCTGCCGCAGGATCGGTAAATAGCGCATTAAGGATCTCACCACAACGTATGGTGGAATTAACACAAGCGACTTGGATTGATGTTTGCCAATAATTGATGACTCTAGGCCTTGTGAGTTATTGATTGCACAAATTCTTAAGTGTTATTAGTTAGTGATGGGGAGGGAGAATGTTCTTCCTATTTTCCCCCATTGAATTAAATGCTAGATGATAGCTGCATATGTAATATTGGATATGGATTACCTTCACCATCTAGTTCAGAACGTGAAACTTGTGTAAATCCCATATGCTGATAAAAGCCAATAGCCTGTGGATTTTGCTCATTGACATCGACTTCATTAATTTTTAACTGATGAATAGCAAAATTAAGTAATTGTTTACCGATACCTTTTCCCCTATTTTCCGCAGAAACAAATAACATTTCAAGTTTATTGTCATCAACACCTAGAAAGCCTGTAATATGGTTGTGATTATCTGATGAAACAAAAACAGTTAGATTTGGTAAATATTGCTTAAGAATTGCTAATTTTAATTCTTGTCGTTTATTTTCGGGTAAAAAGTGATGTGTAGCTTTAACTGAAGATTCCCAAACTTTAATTATTTCATCAAATTGTTCACAATTAGCGGGTTGAATATTCATTAGTCTTCCTTAAATTTATAAAATCCGAATGTTAAGTAAATAATAATGAATGTCAATATTTATATCTATTATTCTGAATTGGAAATTTTTATAATGGATATAAGTAAACAAGTTTAATAAAAAACACAAAAAAACGTCAAATTATGATGAGTAATAAACTGTTTTGAGATACTTATCTCAGAAAAATAAGTAAATTATTGCATTATTAGTGAAGCTAAATTTTACTTAATTTAAACTTTCCATAACGAAATGTTATAGGAATTAATACAACAATAAATGGTAGAGGTATATCGATGAAATATAAGTTACTTACTTTGAGTTTATCAGCTGCTTTACTTACGCCAATTGCACCAGCACTAGCGAATACAGATAATGCAGAAAATATGCAGCTCGACCAAGTTTTATTATTAAGCCGTCATAATTTAAGAACGCCGATTGTCAATACGGGAATCTTAACTGAAGTAACAGATAAAAAATGGCCAGCTTGGGATGCGAAAAGTGGTTATCTTACAACCAAAGGTGGTGCACTTGAAGTGTATATGGGGCACTATTTTAGGGAATGGATAGATCAAAATAAATTAGTTTCAGATGAGCTATGTCCAACAGGTAATGAAGATTTATTTGTGTATACGAACAGTTTGCAAAGAACCATTGCGACTGCACAATTCTTTACCGCAGGTGCATTTCCAGGATGTACAATTAAAATACATCATCAACCAGAAATAGGTACTATGGACCCGGTTTTTAATCCTATCATTACAAATGATAGCGCCGAATTTAAGGAAAAAGCGTTGCTAGCAATGGAGGATCATCTAAAAGGGTTAGATTTAAAACCAGGTTATGATGAATTAGATGCTATTTTAAATATTAAAGATTCTCAAAAATGTCAGACAGATAAATTATGTAATTTATCCACACAAAAAATAGTTTTATTATTGAAGCCAATAAAGAGCCTGGCGTTGCTGGTGCATTAAAAATCGGTAACTCTGCCGTAGACGCTATTGATTTACAATATTATGAAGGATTTCCATTAGATCAAGTTGCTTGGGGAATGGTAAATAGCGCCGATAAATGGAAAAAACTTAATACACTCAAAAATGGTTATCAAGAAACCTTATTTGCACCTAAAATAATTGCTAAAAATGTTGCTCATCCTTTATTAAATTATATCAATAAAGGTTTCACATCCGCAGATAAAGGTGAAACAGCTAAATTTATTATGTTGGTAGGGCACGACTCGAATATAGCATCACTTATGTCAGCTATGGACTTCAATCCATATAAATTACCAGAACAATATGAACATACACCGATTGGTGGGAAGTTAGTCTTCCAACGCTGGCATAATAAAAGTGACAAAAAAGATTATGTAAAAGTTGAGTATGTATATCAAACCGCAGATCAACTACGCGATAATAGTTACTTGTCATTAGAAACACCGCCTAAGCATGTGATTTTAGAGATGAAAAACTGCCCAATTGATAAAAATGGCTATTGTTCTTGGGAAGATTCTCAAAAAGTGATGAAATCAGCATTAGAAGAGTAATGTTAATTTAAGCAGTTTATCCGAAGGATTAATGCTAATGAAACCTCAATAATTAACAACTGATTATTGAGGTTTTTTGTTTTAATATTGTTACTATTATCATAGTCAGTAACAACATAGAGAATAAGTATTATATGGATATTCAATTACAGCGTTTAAGTCAGATT
Organism: Providencia sneebia DSM 19967; assembly: GCF_000314895.2. GTDB lineage: Bacteria > Pseudomonadota > Gammaproteobacteria > Enterobacterales > Enterobacteriaceae > Providencia > Providencia sneebia. The sequence continues at coordinate 1,788,692 of NZ_CM001773.1, forward strand.
AATAGCAAAGATATTATTGAATTAAATACTCATCCTAAAGTGCTAGAGCATATGCCGCTTGGTGATACTCAATTTGATGATGAATATTGTCGTGCATGGGTTGCACAGAAGGAAGAACATTGGAACCAGTTTGGTTATGGGGTGTGGGCACTTATTATAGATGGACAATTTTGTGGTTGGGGTGGTTTTCAAAATGAGGATGGTGATGCAGATTTGGCTTTAGTTTTACATCCAAATTATTGGGGATACGGAAAGAAAATTACTAAGAAAATGATAGAGCAAGGATTTAGTGAATTAAATTTTTCATCAATAACTATTCATTTGCCATTAAGCCGAACTAAATTATCAGTCTTTTTCCGAAGTGGTTTTTATTTTGATGCACAGGTCAATTTTGATCAAATTCCGTTTAAACGTTTTAGATTAGATAAACATAAATACCAGATTTTAAAATAACGTACTAAATGAGTTATCAGTGAATTGATACCTCATTTTATCAAGTATGGTAGTGTTAATATTGAGCAGCAATCACCATAATTTCAACTAGAACTTGCTCTCTCGCCATATTAGCTTCAACTGCTGCGCGAGCAGGGCTATTTTCTGTTGGCATCCAAGACTCCCAAACAGAATTAAAAGCAGAGAAATCACGTGATATATCTTTCATCCAAATTTGAGCTGAGAGTATCCGTTTTTTATCACTATTACTATTTGCCAGTAATTCATCAATCTTATTGAGCACTTCTTTGGTCTGTTGAGTAATATCTCCTGATAAATCATTGGGAACTTGCCCAGATAAATAAACTAAACCTGAATATTCAACGCTATCAGCTAATCGTGATTTGGGGTTATTGCGTTTAATCGACATTTTTATCTCGTGAATCCATCTAAAGAAATAGGGGATGATTGTTGTGTAATTAATTGACTTAATATTTCTGCGCTACCTGCTGCTAATGTGAAACCAAGACTACCATGGCCAATGTTTAGCCAAAGATTATTATAAGCCGTTTTTCCCAGTAAAGGCGGACCTTTTGGTGTCGATGGACGCAAGCCATACCAACTTTGTGCATCATTAATTTCGGATAAATTGGGAAATGTTTTTGTGATGATATTTTTGAGCGCTGCTATTCTATTTTTACGCAGTCCTGCGTTGTCATAGCCAATATCTACCATTGCTGCGATACGTAATTGTTCATTCAGTTTTGCATAAACAATTTTATTACCATAATCGGTGACGCTCATTTTAGGAACAATATTTTCTTCCTGTGGATAATCGATACTGAGGCTGTAACCTTTTAATCCTAAAATAGGGACATTAATACCAATTGGTTTTAATAAATTACGGCTTCCATTACCCGCACAGATAATAATATCATCAGCTTTAATTGTTCCTTGTTGAGTGACTACACCGGTAATGCGGTTGTCTTGTTTAATAAAAGATTGTACAGAATGTTGTAATTTTATTTCAAATAAAGGTTGTATGGATAAATATTGGAGAAGATTTTTACAAAACAGGTAACAATCAGCCGTTTCATCATCTGGAGCATAAATTGCTCCTACAAGCTGTGATTGAATATTTTCTAATGATGGTTCTAATTCAATGATTTCCTGTGGAGTTAAAACTTTTTGAAATTGGCTATCTATAGTACTACTTGCTTTTTTAAAGCTTTTTTCATCGCGATGAATAATTAATTTTCCTGATTTTTCCCATGCAAAATAAGCTATATCACCATTTTTTCGCCATGTATTCATAATATTTTGACTTAGCAAAGATAACCTTAAAAGATGGGAGCCATTAAGTTTATTTGTCGTGCGAGTACAGGCAAAGGTAAATTGTGTTAACCAAGACCATTGCGATAATGAAAATTGAATTTTTAAATTTAATGGGGAATTATTTTTACCCATCCAACTTAGCCCTTGTAATGGTACGCCTGCATCCGCGAGAGGAGATACATAACGGTAACTAAGTTGACCTCCATTAGCAAAACTAGTTTGCATGCCAATATCTGATTCGGATTCAAGTAAAGTAACTTTTTGACCTGCCTTAATTAAAGCATAAGCTGTGCTTAACCCTATTACGCCTGCACCAATAACCACTACATGTTTAGTCATAATATTCCGTAACCGTTAAATATTGAGGAATTATTATTTAACGTTGAATAAGTTAACTAAACAATTGAGTTTTCATCATTGGAGTATAACTTTTGGTTAACCACTTTATTTCTTTTCTCGAGAGTTAATGCCAGTGTATTCACATAATTTTGTGCAGCCTTTGTTAATGGCTTATCTGCTCGATGAAAAACGGATACAGAAAGTTGTAGATCTTCTTTAAGGGGATAGATCATTGATTCAGGAAGCGTATGTTCAGCAGAAAAAATATCTGTAATACTACATCCTAAGCCGGCCTGAACAAATTCAGCTGCCATATGATAAGTGTGTACGCTTATATTGGATTCTGAGAATTCATGTAAAGTTTGTAGCATTTGGGCAAGAGAATCCGAGCCTGGATGGATCCAACGTTCTTGGTTAATATCAAAGAGTGAAACAGGGATTTGTTTAGGGGACAGACTATCAACATAAACTAATGGGATATTGGCAATAGGAAGCACTGTGATGCCTCCTTCAATAGCAAGATTAAAGCCAATACCAATATCTAAATCTTGTTGGTTTAATAATTGCAAAATATCCGTTGTATGGTGAGTGCCTATAGTGAGTTTTATATTAGGGTGTTTTTTTATAAACAAGGCAGTCACTTCAGGAACTAAATTTAAACCTAAGCTTGGTAGGCAGCCTATAGCTAATTTGCCTTGCGGGTTACGTGATAAATTTTGTGCTAAAATTCTGAGTTTATCCAAATTACGATACACTTCTTTAGCTTCAGTAAATAGGAGATTGGCTTCATCAGTTGGAATTAACTTTCCCCTAATTCGCTGAAATAAAACTAGCCCAAGTTGCTGCTCTGCATGTTTTAAGGCTTTACTAGCCGCAGGTTGGGATATATGTAAAACTTCTGCTGCTCGTGTTAAAGAGCCACAAGTCATGACTGCATAAAAAATATCAAGGTGCCTTAGCTTCATGTGAGTTAACTCGATCCATTTTACTTATGAATTGATTTTAGCGAAAAAAGAAAGTCATCTAGGCAGTTAATCACTTATTAATAAAAAAGTCTGTGACACCTTGAATAGATTAGTCAAAATGTAGGAAATCATATTTCAACTCATAGCATTATATGAATTGAAATATGACAATATAAAATTAAGTAAAATAAGTTCCAATCTCGATAAATATTTTAATCAAAATACTATTTGAAATATCAACAATGAAAGCCCCCACCAATGGAACAACTAAAAAGGCTTTGTGTGAAGGGCTGAAGGCTTTTGTGACAGTTTGCATATTTGCAATTGCTGTTGGGGTTGCGCCCATACCAAATCCGCAGTGCCCCGCACTAATTACCACAGCATCATAATCTTTACCCATCATCTTAAATGTCACAAAGCAAGCAAATAAAATCATGACAACAGTTTGTACTGCAATAATAATTAATACTGGCCCCGCCATACTTGCAAGTTGACCAAATTTTAATGACATTAATGCCATTGCTAGAAATAAAGATAAAGCAACGCTGCCTAATACATCAACCGTTGGTTCAAATACTTCATGTTTAAATATATGCGCCAGCACATTACGAATAATGATACCTACAAATAAACACCAAACGAAAGTTGGTAATTGAACAACCGTATCTTTCAATAAATCACTAATATAACCACCCGCAACAATACAGATAATCAACATTGAGATTGTTTCAATGACGTTATTGGCATTTATTTTTCTTTTTACGCTTGGTTGCTCAAAAGCTTCAAGTATTGTCTCTTTTTCTATTTCACTGGCTTTTGGGATCGTTACTTTTTTAAGTAAATGCCTTGCGACTGGGCCGCCAATTAATCCACCTAATACTAAACCAATAGTGGCACAAGCCATTGCTAATTCTACTGCGCCAGTAACGCCATATTTGTCTGCCAATATTGGCCCCCAAGCCCCCGCATTACCATGACCACCCGTTAATGTGATTGAACCGGCAATTAAACCAATAAATGGGCTTTCATTTAAGAGGACTGCCAAACCCATACCAACGGTATTTTGAATTGCGATTAAGATTGTGACTGCTATTGTCAGTAATACTAAAGGTTTTCCTCCTTTTATTAATCGCGAAAAATCTGAGCTAAGACCAATAGATGAGAAGAAGGTTATCATTAAAATACTTTGTAAAGAGGAATCGAAACTAAATGTATATCCAACCGTTTTATCAATGATAAGTAAAATAATAGCAACAATGAAACCTCCAACAACGGCTTCTGGAATATGGTTATTTTGTAGAAATGGGGTAAATTTTACAACGAACATTCCTATAAGTAGCGCTAAGCAAGCAACTAATAAAGTGTAATTAGCATCTAAGATCATTATTGTACCTCACGTTAGATCACCATAATTTTTATTTGTTATTTAACATTAGTGAAAAACAAAGCTACTTTGCTTAACTTTTTATTAACAATGAGTTTTCTTTAGGTCACTATAACCATTAGTTATCTATGATGATTGAAAATGGAGGTGATCTAAAAGGTGAAAGAGCAAGCCTTTAATGTTTATCAGCGGCAAAAATGCAGTAATAATAGGTCTTAGCGGGATCTTTTTTCTAAAAATATAGATAACGATATGGTAGGAAATAAATTTTTTGTTTTATTAATATTATCTTTAAGGTGAGAGTTAGAAATGTAATAAATGTGATATGAGGCATAAAACTAAATTTGAAAAGAGGTGCAGTTTAGATTAATGAGGACATAACAAAAATCTCTTGAATGCAACCAAGAGATTTTTGTTGTTATTAATATGATAAAAATTAGCGAATAACTAAAACCGAAGTTTTCGCATAACGTACAACAGATGCCGCATTTGAACCGAGTAAGTAAGTTGACATACTTGGGCGACGTGAACCTAATAAAATAATATCAGCATTGATTTCTTCTGCGATAGACAATATTTCATCACGAACAGAGCCAATTGAAGATGAAAGATAGACTTTATCAGCAGGAATAGAGAAAAGTTTAACTTTTTCTCTTAACTCATCCAGAATTAATTCTGCTTGTTTTTCATCATTAGGAAAATCACCCGGTAGGATAGTTCCGCCGTAACGTAAATAATTAGAAATTGGCGCAGTAACAGCAAGGAAATGGACAGATGCATTATTTAGTTTTTGTAGAGCATTAACATGTGGAATAACTAATTCAGTCAGTGCATCTTCGGTTACATCAATTGGAACTAAAATTGTTTTATACATAAATCCTCCTTTTACTTTATATGACACCAGTGTAGATCATTTTCAATCATATTGAAATTAATCATTAAATTTTAGAAAATCATAAATATGATAGGTAAATCACATAAATTTTTATTTGGAGGTTTTTTTTATTAAAAATCTGTTTAATAAGTCGTATCAGTAGGGTTGTAATCAATTCTTTGCTTTAATTCTATTATTTAAGTCGCGGATGAAATTTTTAAAAATAGGTCTTTTATCTTCAGATAATGACACTGCTATAATAGTTATAACAGTGTTCATAAAATGATTATTTTGCACAAGCTTCTTTGAGTCCGTTCTTACACGCTTTGGTTAAATAGTCTTCTGCTGTTTTATCATTGACCTCGGTTCCCTCGCCATTTTTATACATCATACCAATCTGGTATTGTGCTGGCGGGTATTTTTTATCCGCAGATTTTTTGAACCAATCAAATGCAGTGATATAATTTTGTTTCACACCAACACCTTGGTAATATATTTGCCCCATATAATTTTGGGCTTCTGGGTTACCTTGGGCTGCCGATTTTTCGAACCACTGGATGGCAGTTTCAATATTTGCTTCAACGCCATTTCCATTTAAGTACATATCGCCTAAAAAAAGTTGAGCATCGGAATTACCTTTATTCGATGCCATTGTTAGCCACTTTTTAGCTTTAGCATAATCTTGCTTAACTTCATTACCAAGATAGTAACCAATACCCAGCATGACTTGAGCTTTAATATCGCCTTTTTGGGCATCTTTTTCGATAAGCTGCAATGTCTCTTTTGGCACTGAGGCTGCAAAGCTTGTCTGGGCTGTAAAAATAACAAATAAAATGACTGATAAAATTCTGAACATGATGTTTATTAGTATCTTATAAAATTGCTGAAAATATAGGGAAGTAAGCTTATACCAATTATCATATATTCTTCAATAAAATTAAAGAAGTACCTTTATAATATTGCCTACTTGCATCTTTTTGATTATATTGAATTAATTCTCTAAAATATCAATTAATTCCATCTTTTTATATAGTAATATTCTGACATTGTTATTCGCCATATTTTCGATAATGCCAGTATTAATAATTAAAAAACGCTAACTGGATGTAATTGCCTGTGAAAATTTTAAAAAATCTAATAACAATAGATATAAATATATTGATACATTTTAAAGTGTAATAGGGCTCATATTACAGGATTGAAAAAACAATTATGCAAATAGTGGTTTATTCTAAAAATTAACGAAATCCTAATAATATTTAGAGTTATTACAGTATGTGATATTAATTATTATGTATATCACCATTTTTAGCTTTCTCATAATTCATGACGTCATGGCAAGCTAAATGGAATTCTAGCATCTCCTTAGAATGTAGAGGGATGCTAGATGACAAAGGTTATCAATAACTATTACTCAATAACCTTTACTGGTTTACCATTATCATCAACGGCCACGAAATTAAATTGGCCATGGATCACTTCTTTTCGGCCTTCGCTGTACATATCTTCTAAAAATATAGAAACATTCACAGTAAGACTTGTTCTGCCAACTCTACTAACTTTGCCAACTAATTCAACAATTGTTCCAGAAGGAATTGGATGGTTAAAGTTAATTTTCTCCGTTGAAACGGTAACTAATCGCTTACGAGAAAAACGGGTTGCAGTAATAAAAGAGACTTCATCCATCCAAGCAAGAGCAGAACCACCAAATAGTGTATCGTGATGGTTTGTAGTTGTTGGAAAAATCACTTTTGAAACACTTGTGACAGAGTCTTCAATTTTTTGAGCGAGAATACTATCAATATCTGAATGCATAATTAAGCCTTATGATCACTATTTACTGCCAATTGTTACTTTAGCTATTTCTGTTCAATATAGTTAAACATACAATTGTGTAACATTACCATCGTCGGAAATAAATTATTTTTATAGAATAAAGTGCTTGATGCAATTTGGACTATTTGGACGGGCGCTGACGCATGTTTTAATCTTTAGATGATTATTCAAATGGTGAAGATGATTAAATAAGAATTATGTGGTTTTGCCTGCTAATTGATACGGTTAAGTTAGGTATAAAGTAAGCGATTACGCCACAGTTAGTGGAGACTCATCCCCGATAAATTGATTTTTATGTAACACTAAGGGGAATGAAAAATTCCCCTTAGGTTGTAAACTTCATAAAAATATTGATATTACTAATTGCGATTATTTCGCTTTGGCTTCATTACTATCAGCATTTGCGAGCATTTTTCTAACAGGAATAATGAGTGCTGCAAGTACGATAGCGCAGATAACTAATGCAATAGAAACATGCGAGAACAATTCAGGCATAGAATTTAATTGCTCTTTATTGATATTTCCACCCATGATACCTGCAGCCAAGTTACCTAATGCGCTTGCACAGAACCATAATCCCATGACTTGACCACGCATTTTTTGTGGTGCAAGTAAAGTCATTGTCGCTAAACCAATAGGGCTAAGGCACAGTTCASCCAGAGTCAGTAACAGAATGCTTGAAACCAACCAGAATGGTGAAACGCCTGTTTGTGTCGCTAATACTTGGTTTGCTGCCATCATCATCACGGCGAAACCACCCGCAGCAAATAAGATGCCAATTACAAATTTGGTCATACTGCTAGGATTCATATTGCGCTTAGCTAAAGATGGCCAGAACCAACTGAAAAGAGGCGCTAATATAATAATGAATAAGGCGTTAATTGATTGGAACCAAATCGTTGGGATTTCAAATGTGCCCATTTGGCGATCTGTATAATCACGCGCAAAAATATTAAATGAAGTTGGTTTTTGTTCAAACGCCGACCAGAAGAAGGCGGCAGCAACCAGTAAGATTAAGCAAGCGAGAAGGCGTGAGCGCTCACTGCTATTTAAACCGGCAAAGAAGAACATAAATAAGAAGTAGATACCAACACAAGTTGCAATGATATAAGCAGAGCTTTTTGCAATTACAGAGGCATTGAATGGGATGGTGCCGTTATCAATCAAAACTACCAGAATGGCAAGAATAACCATTGCCGCTGTTACCCATTTTCCAACATTTTTACGCTCAACGGTTGGGCGGTTCCAAGTGGAGTCTAATCCAACTTCTTTATCATAGCGACGCATTTGCGGAATTGCATAAAAACGGAAGATAAGCAGGGCGATCAACATACCAATACCGCCAAGACCAAAGCCTAGATGCCAACCGTATTTTTCATGTAATGGACCGATAATTAATGGTGCAATAAATGACCCCATATTTATTCCCATGTAAAATAATGAGAAGCCGCCGTCACGGCGGGTATCTTCTTTTTTATACAGGGTTCCAACCATTACGGTGATACAGGTTTTAAATAATCCCGTACCTAAAACGATAAGTAATAAGCCGACGAAGAAGAAGGTATTGCTCCAGAAAGCTGACATTGCGATAGATAAATGCCCTAATGCAATAATCAGTGAGCCATACCAAACTGCTCGACGTTGCCCTAACCAGTTATCGGCTAACCAACCACCAGGAAGCGAGGTAAGATAAACACCTCCGGCAAAGATCCCCACAATTGCAGATGCTTGTTCTATAGGGAGTCCCATCCCGCCTTGCAGCAATGCTGCGCTCATAAATAGAATAAGCAGCGGGCGCACACCATAGAAAGAGAACCTTTCCCACATTTCAGTTAGGAAGAGTGAACTCAGTGGGTATGGATGCCCAAAAAATGTTTTTGTTTTCGTCGCAGAAGTATTCATCTGTGAACTCCGATAAATTCTCTCTTGAGAGGTTGTGCTTGATAAAACATCTTCATAAGTTGAAGGTGTCAAAATTTATAGATATGTTAACCAGAGTCTGTAAACATATTGTTAACATACATTATTATAAAACTGCTAAAAAACAGAATGTATTTATTGTAAAAGACCTATTTTTAAGGTGAAAAGTCGATATCAATCTCATTTTTCACTATAAGGCAAAGGACAATACAGGAAATCTATTGACAAGAAAAGATATGATTATGATGTCATCATCACTTTTAAAAACATAAGCTTAAGTTATGTTTTTATGATTTATGAATAACTTACTGTAATACCTATAATAAATCAGGGTAATTAATAGAATATATCTCTTTATAACTAAAATAGTGCGGAGATAAATTTATTTGCGATAACTTATTTGTTAATCATATTGTGAATAATACTGAAGGTTGTCATCAAAATACTATTTTGAGCTTATTTAGCAAAAAAATAAGGTTAGGAATAACATTTGTGGATGTATTAATCAGATGGGGGATTTTTCCGGCTATCTACGGATTGGCTTTTAATCATATACCATGAATAGATGAAATTTATTAACACGAGTGCAGCGGTAAAGAAAAATACTGCCCTGAAGCCGTAAGTTGCTGCAACAAATGAGCCCATTAAAGGACCTGTTACGTTACCTACATCGCGTAATGCCTGATTGTAGCTAAATATTCGACCTGTCACTTGATGGGAGATGTTGTAAATAATTAAGGTTTGAACGGCGGGGAGTAAAGCTGCATTAAGTGCCCCAAGTAAAAAACGCAGCGCACCAAGCTCCCAATAGTTGCTGACTAATCCCATAGGAAACAGTACGAAAATTGAGGTTGCTAAAACACCAAGAAGAACCTTTTCTGGTCCAATTCTATCACTGAGTTTACCCAACCGTGGGGCGCTAATGAGTGCAGCAACGCCTGGAATAGAAGCAATTACACCACTAATAAAAGCAAGGTTTTCAAGTGAGCCGGATAAATCACGAACATAGAGCGTTATAATCGGGTTAATTGAACCCATAGCGGCTTGAATAATCATGGTGGTAAAAAATAGGCTAATGACCAATTTTTTATTTTTGAGCGAAGCGAATACTTGTTTGTTGTTTAGTGCATCTTTGCGAGAAACAGGCGTGAAACGTTCTCGAACATAAAAAAGTGTGACGAAAAAACAGATAAATAGTACTGTAGCTGTAATAAAAAAGACAGGACGTAATCCATATTGATCTGCAAGAAACCCGCCAATAAGTGGTCCAATTAAAGCACCACTCACCGCGCCAGTTGCCAGCACCCCCATTGCCCAACCACTTTTTTTCACGGGAATTTGCGTGGCAATTAGGGCATTGGCATTGGGGACAAATCCGCCAAGTAGCCCAAGTAATGCTCTAAGGGCAAGAAGTTGCCAAATATTTTGGGCAAAACCAATTAGTACCATGACGATTGCCATTCCTAATGCTGAACGTAATAGCATTAGTTTTCGGCCTTTTCGGTCAGATAAGCGCCCCCAAAATGGGGCGGCAATAGCAGAAAAAAGAAATGTGATACTGAAAACGGCACCTGTCCATAAATTTAATGAACTGTGATCTTTTATGCCCAATTCCTCAATATAAAGCGGTAAAAAGGGCATAATCAGGCTAAATGCTGCTCCCGTTAAAAAACAGCCAAACCAAACAACATAAAGGTTACGTTTCCAATAACGATTTCTGCTTAACATAGGCTCCTTATTGATTTATCAGCCTTAATGGTGAATTTTATCTAAGTCACCATATAAAGAGGGTGCTCCTTGCGGGCGGGTTTTAAATCGGCGATGAAGCCACATATATTGTTCTGGTGCTAATAAGATAGCTTGTTCAATGATTTGATTCATTTTTGTGGCAACGGCGACTTCATCGTCAAGAGGAAAATCATCCACAGCAGGTTGTATAATTAATTCGTACCCTTTGCCATGAGGTAAACGGCGAGGAACAAAAGGAACCACTAAAGGTGTGGCAAGGCGTAATAAAATTGCTGAACCATTTGTCGTGGCGGCTTGTTCTACTGCAAATAGTGGTGCGAATGAACTATTCCGCGGACCATAATCATGATCAGGTGCATACCAAAGTATTTCGCCTTGTTTTAATGAGCGAACCATATTTTTAACATCTTTACGATCCAACATGTATTTGTTCGAACGTAAACGACCACGCGTTTGTAACCAATCGATTAATTCATTGTCGTTGGGACGATAAACACCAATGCCGGGATTAAGCATGCCAAAGATACGTGCGCCAAGTTCTAGTGTAAGAAAGTGAATACCGAGAACAATAATGCCGCGTCCTGTTTCTTGAGCGGCAATCATATTTTCTCTTCCTTCTATTTTAAACCAGCGGCGAATTCGCCATTCAGGCCAAAACCATGCCATGCCAGTTTCAAAAATTCCCATACCAACAGATTCTGCATTTTCATTAATATAACGCTGGCGCTCTTGTAAACTCATTTCTGGGAAACAGAGTTCTAAGTTTCTATCGGCTATTTGAGTACGTTTTTTTAGTAAATGTTTAGAAAGGCGACCTAAACGCGTTCCCAACCAGTAAATGACGGGATAAGGCAAGAGAACAAGAATATACAAAAAACCAATGCCAAGCCAAACTAGCCAGTAACGAGGATGCAATAAACGTTTATTAAATGTTGGCGTGTGTATCATTATTTTCCAATAATCAGGTTAGTTATTCGGAGCCGCCGGGCTGTTATATTGTTATGGCAACGGCTGATAATATATCTATTGATAGAATGAATTTGAATCGTTATCTATCTATTTTTATTTGATTTAAAAAACAAAATAGATTGAGTTTCCAATAATATTAGCATGATAGCAGATATCATTCATTTGTAAGTTGAGCTGTTTGGATGGTGCTAACTAACTCAGCAAGGTTTTTTACTGCCATTTTTTCCATTACACGAGCTCGATGAACTTCAACTGTTCTTACTGAAACACATGCAACATCAGCAATTTCTCGGTTAATTAAACCTTGCAATACATAATGGCAAATCGTTTTTTCTCGAGATGTTAACGTGTTATAGCGCTGACGTATAAGATAGTGCTGTGTCGCTTTTTGGGTTTGTTTTTGAGCTTGTTCGAGGGTATTAGCGAGTAATTGGCTATCAATAGGTTTTTGTAAAAAATCAACAGCACCTAATTTGACTTGTTCAACAGCCATAGGAATATCACCATGGCCGGATAAAAAAATGACAGCTAATGTACTTTGCTGCTCTCTAAGATAGTGATGCACTTGGCGTCCATCTAATTTTGGCATTCTCATATCAAGGAGAACAACACCTTCTTGAAAGAGATCGGCTTGTTGAATGAATAGTTCGCTATCATTCCATACTGTTACGGAATAACCGAGCGCTTCGAGTAAAAACTGACAAGCATCGGTGACATCTTTGTCATCATCAACTAAATGTATGCCAAGCATAAATCATCGCTCCATTGATTCAATCGCATAAATGTGTGAATAGACCTCTATCATGGCATATTAACAACAGGAATGTTATTCAGGGATAGATAACCTTATCCTGCTGTTTTTATCTCTTAATGGTCTTGATAGGGGAAAATCAACGTGACTTTTAACCCTTTGATGCCTCGTTCATTATCACTATTTTCAATATGAATATCACCACCTTGGCTTTGAATTAGGCGTTGGCAAATCACCAGTCCTAGCCCAAGCCCATCATTTTTCGTTGTAGAAAAAGGCATAAAACCTTGCGTGATTTGGTCGTTATTCATACCGCCAGCATCGTCTTGCAATGTTAATAAAAAGCGCTCAGGGGCAAAGTGAAAATCAAAATGGAGTGTTTCTGCGCCAGCTTGCAAACTATTACTGATAAGATTGGATAACAGCTGGTCGAGAAGAGTCTCAGGCAGTTGTAATATGACATCTTCTTGATTTGGTAAAATCAATTTTGCTTGAGGATAATGCTGAGAAACTCGCAGGAGCTGCCAAATATGTTGGATAGTTGTTTGAACTGATTGTGGTTTCAAGGGTAATGCGGCTTCGTTATGCGGTTTTCCTGCCCATAAACGCAAGTTACGAATAATATCAGCCCCTCTTTGCGCTTGATTATCTATTTTCTGTAAGACATTCATTAATGCATGTTCTTCTGGATCTTTTTTAAGCCGTAAAATACAACCTTGAGCATAGTGGCGAATGGCAGATAAAGGTTGATTTAGTTCATGAGCAAAACCAGAGGACATCTCACCTAATATATTAAGCCGTTGAGCCTTTTCTAAATTGGCTTCTTGTTGACGTAAACGATTATGCGCTTCTTCTAATTGCTTGCTGCGTCTACGCACTAAAAAAGCGATCCAAATATGATTGATGCCTAATAGAATAATAATAAGGGCAATAATACTTAAGGTAATTTGATGTTGGATAACCCAGCTGACAATATCCTGCCAAATTTGTCGTTGTTGAGGATGTTGGTTAACGTCACGCAATAGGCTTTCAACTTGGTTTGCAGAGGCAGGCGCACCCCAACGCAGCCCTGATTTATCAGAAGATAACAATGTTTTTGTGACTTTATCGACTAAGTTATCAGGAACATTATTCAGTGCAGCAAATGACCAGTTTGGATAGAGTTCGGTACTGGTTTGGCAAGGAAGTGAGCTATTACGCTTAATTAATGGTCGGAAGATTTTTTTATCTATAAGCCCTTCATTATCCATATTTTCAAGTAAACAAACGGGAACAATGACAGCGGAAAGCGAATTATCACGTAATGCGTAGAGAAGGGCATCTGCTGGAAAGCCGAGAAATTGCATCTGAAAGTCTTTATCTGCGTCATAGCCCATATCTTTTAGCACTTTATAGCCTAATAAATATCCACCAAAAGCATCAGGTGAAATAGCACCAACTTTTTTACCAATCAGGTCTGCTGCATCAGAAATAGGGGTATCTGCACGTACTAAAATTAAGCTGCCTATGACATTTCTTGTGGCGCTATCTGGCTCAACTGATGAGCGTAAAGAGAGTAACCAACGCAAATGGTAACGGCTATCTAATTGAATAAATTGTGCTGGATTAGTGAGTAAAAAATCGACTTTATTTTCTGCTACTGCATTTCGCATCTCATCAAGATTGAGTGGTTTTAAGACGAAATGTTCATTAGGAATAGCTTCATTAAGCGCTTGAGTAAGAATTTGCCAATGAGATTGTGTTGAGTGAGTTCCCCGTAATGCCAATACACCGATTGTCCACTGTGATGCAAGAGTGGGCATTGACCATAAAATAATGATGGCGACCAGTAAATAATGTAAATACCACGATAATTTTCTCAGCATATTTGGGTTATTCGTTGCGTTAGATCAAGTTAGCTATGGGTATGTGGTAAACCACAATAGGGGCATCTTACTCATCTTCTTACAATACCTTCCATAAAGAATACGTTAATTAGCGATATATCTAATAAAGATAACTTACCGATTTTTAAGAAAAAGAAGCGTTAATTTGTTCTTAACAATAAACACGAATAAGTCAGTAAAAAATTAAAGTGAGTTTGAATTTTATCGTCTATTTATAGATTAGCAATGTAATACTGGAGCCAATTATGGATCTGAGTAAACGAAAATTTCTACAGCAGCTAGGTGTGGTGACAGCAGGTGCGTCATTGATGCCGATTGCGGAGGCAGGGATCCACTTTGCACCAACGCGTCGTGAAGGTGATCCTGAAAAGCGTTATGGGATGTTAATTGACCTACGTCGATGCATTGGATGTCAATCTTGTACAGTAAGTTGTTCAGTTGAGAACCAAACGCCACAAGGGCAATTTCGTACAACGGTAAACCAATATCAAGTTTCATTAAAAGGAGACGAGGGTTTTACTAACGTCTTACTTCCTCGTTTATGTAATCACTGTGATAACCCGCCTTGTGTGCCTGTTTGCCCTGTGCAAGCAACCTTTCAACGGGAAGATGGCATTGTTGTTATTGATAATGAACGTTGTGTTGGTTGTGCCTATTGTGTTCAAGCATGCCCTTATGATGCACGCTTTATTAACCACGCAACTCAAACTGCCGATAAGTGCACTTTCTGCGCCCACCGTTTAGAAGTGGGATTATTGCCTGCTTGTGTTGAATCTTGCGTTGGTGGTGCGCGTATTATTGGCGATTTAAAAGATCCAAACAGTACTATTCGTAAAATGCTGACTGAACACGAAGCTGAAATTAAAGTCCTTAAGCCAGAAAATGGCACATTACCACAGGTATTTTACTTAGGGTTAGATGATGCCTTTGTACAACCTTTAGTGGGTAAAGGGCAGCCCGCATTATGGCAGGAGGTGTTCTAATGAATGAACAAGTCACCAATATCGCTGAATTGATGGCGCAACCACAAGAATTTTTCTGGTTGCCTTGGGCTGTTCAATATTTCTTTTTTATCGGCATTGCGGCATGTGCTGTGCTGTATGCCTGTTACCTACATTGGCAAGCTAAACAAGACAATGAACGTTTAGAAATGATCGCTGTATTTATGACTATCACGATGGGGATCACTGCACCATTAGCACTCACTGCGGATCTTCATCAAACTGCGCGTGTTTGGCATTTTTATGCATACCCAACATTGTGGTCATGGATGTGGTGGGGTTCAGTTTTGTTACCCTTATTTACCACATTTACGGGGCTTTATTTTGTCGCATTGTTGGTTAAATTGATTTGGAAAAGAACATTTAAAGCGACGCGTTGGATAGCGTTATTATCTGCAATATCAGCACTTGGATTATTACTTTATACCGGACGAGAAGCTTCTGTATTACTTGCTAGACCTATTTGGTATAGCTGGTGGATACCTATTTTAATGTTTTTAAGTGCGATGCAAGCTGTTCCGGCTTTAATCAATTTAGGTGCTCGCCGCGAACTTCAATATCAGCAACGTTTAGCACGTTTTCAAACAGTCACTTTATTGCTCTTTGCTGTCTGTTTCGCACTTTGGTTATCTGGCGATACGATTTCAGGAAATGCGGTTCGTCATCAATTAGATATAGCAAGTCCTGGCTGGTGGATGCTTTTAGGAATTTGTGCACTTTGGGGCGTGTCTTTATTTATGTCATTGAATAACCTGATAACAACTCGTTCACTAGCTTATATCACACTATTAGCACTATTTTCTATGGCACTGACTTGGAGTTTGCGTTGGGTCTTTTTGATGGAAGTTCAAGCTGTACCAAAATATAACATAATTATGAATCCATATTATTTCCCACTTGGCACTGATGGGCTGTTAGCCTTATTAGGCACATTCGGTTTATGGATTGCATTGACAATTATTATTCGTGAAAGTGTTCGTTGGTTTGTAAGGAGAGTGCACCATGGCTAAATTTTCAAGGCGTCAATGGCTTAAAGGTGGTTTAGTTGTCGGTGGATTAGCACTATTTGGTGCAGGATATCGTGATGTTGCAAAAAGAGCCGTCGATGGCCTAGTTAATGGAACTTCAGGTAAAGTCACGTTAGACCGCATTAATGGTAACTCTTTACGACCAGAAGGTCAGGCAACAAAAGGGTGGCAAGAGGATCCTGACCAAATTATTGCAATGACACAATGTTTTGGTTGTTGGACACAATGTGGTATTCGCGCACGGGTTGATACGACGAAAAATGAAGTGATCCGCATTGCTGGCAACCCTTATCATCCTTTATCACACGAACAACATTTCCCTTATGGCATGCCACTAAAAGCCGCATTTAATAAAATGAGTGGTGAAAGTGGATTAGAACATCGTTCAACAGCTTGCGCCCGTGGTGCGACATTAATGGAAGGTTTGACAAGCCCATTGCGCATTCTTGAACCGATGAAGCGGGTAGGAAAACGTGGGGAAGGGAAGTGGCAGCGCATTAGTTTTGAACAATTGATTAAAGAGGTTGTTGAAGGTGGCGATCTTTTTGGGGAAGGGCATGTCGATGGTTTACGAGCAATTCGTGATCTCGAAACACCTTTAGATCCTTCACAATCTAAATTAGGACCTAAAGCGAATCAATTATTAGTCACTAATGCGGGTGATGATGGTCGCGATGGATTTATACGCCGCTTTGCGCAAAATGGTTTTGGCAGTAAAAACTTTGGTGCTCATGGCTCTTACTGCGGCCTTGCCTATCGCGCGGGTTCAGGGGCATTAATGAATGATCTTGATAAGAATGCTCATGTAAAACCTGATTGGGATAATGTGCGATTTGCTCTGTTTATGGGAACTTCACCCGCACAATCTGGAAACCCATTTAAACGTCAAGGGCGCCAATTAGCTTCTGCGCGTTTACGCGATTCCTTTAATTATGTGGTTGTTGCACCTGCATTACCACTTACGACCACTTTAGCGAATGACCATGGCCACTGGGTACCGATCCAGCCAGGTACAGATGCCGCTTTAGTGATGGGAATGATCCGCTGGATTATAGAAAATGAACGCTACAATGCTGAATATTTGCGTGTTCCGAGCGAAAAATCAATGCAAGCTGTGGGTGAAAAAAGCTGGACTAACTCGACACATTTAGTGATCACCGATGATAACCATCCGTTAGCAGGTCAATTGTTATTAGCTTCCCATTTAAGCGGTGAATTACCCGCTGATGAGCAAAGTGATAAAGTCTATTTAGTCGAAGATCAAATGGGTGAACTAAGACCCGCAAATGATGTTGAAAAAGCACAACTGTTTGTGACGCGTCAAGTGACGTTACATGATGGCAGTGAAGTGACAGTAAAATCCAGTTTCCAATGCTTAAAAGAAGCGGCGAACCGCATGACATTGGAAGAATACAGTGAACGCTGCCATGTGCCAGTAAAAACAATTGAATCTCTTGGTCGAGCATTGACTTCTTATGATCGCAAAGCTGCCGTGATTTCTCATGGTGGAATGATGGGCGGTAATGGTTTTTATACCGCTTGGTCTGTGATTATGCTTAATGCCCTGATAGGAAACTTAAACTTAAAAGGTGGTGTTTCTGTTGGGGGAGGCAAGTTTAATGGGGAAATGGATGGCCCTCGTTACAAAATGGCGAGCTATAAAGGTAAAGTAAAACCCAAAGGTGTCGTGTTATCGCGCAGTAATGAAGTTTATGAAAAGTCAGATGAGTTTAAAGCGCGTATTGCTGCGGGAGAAAACCCTTATCCTGCTAAAGCACCTTGGTATCCGTTTGCCAAAGGGCAATTAACTGAACAGTTAGCATCTGCTTTAATGGGATATCCTTATACACTTAAAGCATGGATCACCAATATGACTAACCCAGTTTATGGGATTGCTGGGATCCGTCAAGTCATGGAAGAAAAGCTAAAAGACCCGCAACATTTGCCGTTAATTATCGGAATTGATGCTTTCATGAATGAAACGACGGCATTAGCTGATTATATTGTCCCGGATACTCATAACTTTGAAAGCTGGGGATTTAGTGCTCCGTGGTCAGGTGTTCAGGTTAAAGCCAGTACGGCTCGTTGGCCAATTGTTGAGTCTCGGACAGCAAAAACTGCGGATGGGCAACCTATCTCAATGGAAGCTTTTTGTATTGCAGTGGCAAAAGAGCTAGATCTTCCAGGTTTTGGTGACAATGTTATTGAAGATATGGAAGGTAATCAATATCCGCTCAATACTGCACAAGATTACTATTTGCGGGTCGCTGCAAATATGGCGTGGTTAGGTGAAAAACCAGTACCAGAAGCGGCGACAGAAGATATACAGCTAAGTGGTGTAGAGCGCATCATTCCAGCAATGATACAAACATTGAAACCAGAAGAAATACGGCGGGTTGCTTATATTTACACACGCGGCGGGCGCTTTGCTCCACATGAAAAAGCATGGGATGGTGAGGCGACAGGACCACAATGGAAAAAAGAATTACAGATTTGGAATCCAACGGTTGCAGTGAATCGCCATGCCATTACAGGGGAAAGGTATAGCGGTTGTCCTACCTATTATCCACCAAGAATGGCAAATGGCGAGGATGTTAATACCATTTTTCCACCAAATCAGTGGCCACTTAAATTGATGTCATTTAAGTCGCATGTAATGAGTAGCTCGACAACAGTTATTGAGCGTTTACGTCATGTGAAACCGACAAACTTGGTCGCGATCCATCCTGATGATGCGCAAAAAATGGGTGTTAAACATGGTGATTGGGTAAAAATCACCACTCCGGGTGGGCAAGCTGAAGCGCAAATCAGTGTTCTTGATGGTGTCATGCCGGGAGTGCTTGCCATTGAACATGGTTATGGGCACAAAGAAATGGGGGCTAAGCAGCATTATTTGGATGGTAATCCGCTACCCATGAATGCGGCAAACGGCTCAGGAATTAACTTGAATGACCTCGGTTTTGCCGACCCAACACGTGAAATAGCTAATACGTGGTTAGATTGGGTGTCGGGAGCATCAGTAAGGCAAGGTTTACCAGCACGAATTGAAAGAGTTTAGCCATATAATTTGAGGTTGTATTGATTATGATTAATGGCTCAAACTAACAATAATGTCGTTTGAGCCATTTTTTCATTAGGATCTTCTCGGAGAAAGCAGAGGTGATCCCATTTCGCCAACAGATAGGCTTTGGAACATTAATAGCCCAAGTAAGATAAATATCAGACCCGCACATAATCCAATGGCAATTCCCCAGTAGGGCGAAAAAGAGAAACGACGTTTTTGTGCTAAACGTACCGCTATATCACGTAAAAAATAGACAAAAAAAGCAATGGTACAAATAGTCAGTGCTGTACCTATTGCCATGGCCATTGCTGCGGCAATTCCCCATTGATAAACACCAATAACATATGAAAAAAGTAAAACTAATAATGCGCCAGAACATGGGCGTAGTCCCATTGATAACACAACAAGTGCTTGGGTTTTTATGCCATTAGGTAATTGTTGGGCGGGAACAACATGTTGATGTCCACATTGACAAAGTTCTACTGTTTCTGTGGGCAATTTAGGTTTCATAACTGACATTTTTGGTGGATTCAGAGTAGAAATCGAACGAATTTGTCGTGCTGGCGTACGACGTTGTTTGTTCATTCGCCAGAGTTGTCGGAATGCTTTTAAACAGCAAAATAATCCAAGTGCAATCACAAAAGCATAGCTGAGTTTTTCACTATATTGACTCACCAAATGTAAATGCTTAGTTGATAATTGGAAAAGTATTAAAATGCTGGAAACTAACACTATCGCAACTAGCCCTTGCAAAAGTGATGCAAGTAGGCTGAGAAAAACACTTTGTCTCAAAAAGGTAGGATGAGTTGCAATGTAAGTGGTAATTATCAATTTACCGTGACCCGGACCTAGCGCATGCAGTAATCCATATAAAAAACTAATTGCAATTAATAAGCTGCCTGAGCGTAAAGGATCAGTTTGGCTAGCTTGTAATAATTCAGTGAGATAATGATTGAGTTTTCGCTGCCACGAAATACTTAGGCGCAATAATTCAGGCCAATATTGATGTATTTGATAAGCAGCACTAAGAATAATAATGAATAACAGAGCATAAATGAATTTTGCTGGTGGAAATAAACGCGTTTGTTGATTTATTGACATTGTATTTTCACTCTTTGGGCAAATTGTAATCCTAAAGTGGTGTCTTCTTCGGCGGTTTCATCAATATCAAGTGAGTCAGCATAGGTACGCAAGGCTTCCGTTACATCAGGTTCTAGCAGTTTAATATTGCAAATTTCCTCTAATTCTTTGGGATGCAAAATCGCTTTGTTATCAGGATAAGTCATACTGACAAAAAAAGTCGGGTCATAAGTGAGGAACTCAATATCAGAGCCATTAATAGGAAATGGTGACTCAAAAGGAACGGTGAAAGTAAAGATTAATTGCAGTCCTTCACGTTGCAATTGGTAGTGACTTGGGAGTTTTTTAAAGCGAACTTTATGGCCTTGAGAATAGAACTCAGTGAAATAATCTTGTGATAAAATATTTGCCATTACTGTTGCTGCTTGTTTTTTCCACTCAGGATCGCTCTCTTTTTTGTTTTTCAGCTCATAAGCAATATCTGCGGATGTCATTGGGTCCATTTTCCATGTAAATGTTAATCCTTGATATTGATGTTGTTCGATTTCAGGTAAAACTTGCATATCAATAAAACTATGAGGATGTGAAAAGCTTTTTACTGAAGCAAATAAACAAAAAAGGAGTGTTAATAATTTGGGTTTCATAATATTTAACTTCAATTAATAGATGTCATATCCGCATTACAGAAGGATAATGTTATAATATAACTTTGTTCCAGTTTGAAATAAATTTAACATTATTTACTTAAATATGATTCATGTGGGATGAGGTAACTTTGGTTTACCTAATTCATATATTCTCGCTGGAGCATTCTGTGTTTTTGCATATCCTTTGGTTATCGATTGCTCTCTTTGCGGTTTTTCAGGTAAAAAACAGTTTTAAATTTATCCTAATGTTGAGATAAACATCTAATTATTTAGATCTTACAAATTTGCCATCAGTACCAAGATGGCAATATCAACAATTGTAAAAGAAATTAGAATTGAGTCATCGCGTAATAGCCCTGTAACATTAGGGGTTTTTTATTAACAAAATAACAGCGATAATATTTAGTAATGATCAAATATGGACACTTATTGGCCATAATTGAGATTAAATTTTTAATTATTACTCAGTTACAAAGGAAAAGGGAACACCATGCCAGTGTTACATAACCAAGTCTCAAACAAAATCTTAAAAGAACGTATGTTGGCTGAAACCGAGCCACGTACAACGATTTCCTTTTATAAATACTTTAATATTCAAGATCCCGAATCATTTCGAAATGATTGGTATGTTAAATTTCAGCAACTAAGTGTTTTTGGACGCGTGTATATTGCTAAAGAAGGGATTAATGCACAGATCAGTGTACCTGAATCAAATGTAGATGCTTTGCGTGAGCTTATCTATAGCACAAGTCCTGAACTGAATAATTTGCGTTTGAATATTGCAATTGATGATGACGGTAAATCATTTTGGGTATTGCGTATGAAAGTGCGCGACCGAGTTGTAGCAGATGGGATCACAGATGAAACATTTGATGCTGCAAAAACGGGTAAATATCTCAAAGCACATGAAGTGAATGAGATGATTGATAATCCAAATACCGTATTTGTTGATATGCGTAACCATTATGAATATGAAGTAGGGCATTTTGATAACGCGATAGAAGTGCCTTCTGACACATTCAGAGAGCAATTGCCAATGGCAGTTGAAATGTTACAAGAGCAGAAAGATAAAAATATTGTTATGTATTGCACGGGTGGTATTCGCTGCGAAAAAGCAAGTGCATATATGCTGCACAATGGTTTTAAGAATGTTTATCATGTTGAGGGTGGCGTGATTGAATACGCGCGCAAAGCAAAAGAACAGGGTTTGCCTCTGCGTTTTAAAGGTAAAAACTTTGTTTTTGATAACCGCATGGGCGAACGCATCACTGATGATACATTAGCACATTGTCATCAATGTGGTGAATTATGTGATACACACACTAATTGCCGTAATGATGGTTGCCATTTACTCTTTATTCAATGCCCAACGTGTGCTGAGAAATATGAAGGCTGTTGTAGCATTGATTGTGCTGAAGAAATGAAATTGCCTGAAGAAGAGCAACGCGCTCGCCGTGCAGGCCGTGAAGTAAGTAATAAGATTTTCAATAAATCACGTCATCGCTTATCTGATGGTTTATTAAACAACGATAATTAATCTGATAAAGATATGGCACAAAAATAATAATATAAAGCGCCATATCTTTTTAATATAGATTAATAAGAATAACTATGCTTCATTTATTCTATTAGTTAATTACTAATGTTTATAATTTCAATTGTTATCTGATTGCTTTGTTGAGTTGATGCTACTTTTTTTATTTTACTTTTTAGTTAGTAGATATATTTAAAAATATTATAAATAAAGAAAAGTTCAATTCTATTTTTGACAAAAACTTTCGAGGTAATATGCCTTTTTTGTGAATAAACTGTACTGCTACTAATGCCAAGTTTTTTTGAAATAATATGATTAGGCGTTTCATTCATCCAATTACTAATAATACATTGTTCTTTTAATGAAAAGATTGATGATTTTGAGTTATTAGCGAGTTTTATCGTTTTTTTTATTTGTTCTGCATTATTAATAACTTTGTTTAATATTGGGATCATTATTTTTTTTGGCATAATGAAGTAATTATCCTTTAGTAATAAAGGCGTATTACACATAGGGTAAGGTGCATTCACATATATGTAAAATCGAATATTATTAAATGAGTTTAATAATTTTTTTAATGTCAAACAATAGCTTGAATGATGACAATAATAAGTTAAATTTACAAGGATTATAGTTGGCTGTGACTCATTAATATGTTCAATTGCTTCTTTTATACAACCTGTACTAATAAATTCTAATGTTTTGTTTGAAGATAAATATTCAGTAATACCAAGACGTGTATAATAACAATCATCAATGACTAATATTCTCATAATGGAACATCCTTGTTCAAAAGTATTATTACAATAAATTGAAGTTACTATGAAAGTCAATAAACTAATCATAAAAATTAATTGGTTTAGTTTGTTTTTGCAAGTTGAATAATATTTACAATTGAATTAATTAAATTCAAATAAATATTATAATGATTAATTTCGGGAGATAATAAATATTAAGGTAATGGATATTTGATGATTATCAAATATCCATTATTTTCTCTAGTGCGTTTTAAAGTCAGATTCTACATATTCACCGGATTCGATTTTATCAATACCGGCTTGTAGAATATCGATAAGCTGCTTAGCTATATCGGTTGTTAGCCACATTGTTTTATCAACGATGGCATTTTCACTATTTCCATTTACTTCTGGAAGGTAATGCAACCTCAACATCATTGCATCATAGGCATCAACGGTGCTGATATCCCATCCAACAACTGGGTGGGTCTGAATGACTTCTTTATTTCTATTCATAGGCACCTCCTAATCATACTGCGTGATAGACATCGATAACTGACTAAGAGCGGAATACTCACAAGGAGTAGGGAACAGTATAAGGGGAATTTGTTAATAGGGAAGAGAAAACGATGCTTTATATGTAAAAATGACAAGGAATATCAAAAAAACGAAATAATGAGAACAATAAGTTGTTTTTAATTATGGGGAATTGCTATTCCCCATAATCATTAAATCAATCAATTGTGCGTACAGACCAGTGACAATCTTCACCCGCAAGGAAAGGGATTAATTTATCATCACCGCAATTTATGGATTCTATTGTAACATTCTGCTCTTTAGTTAATTGGATATAACTGTCATTGGCAGGCAAATTATAAAACTTAGGTCCATTAAGTGAGCAAAAAGCCTCAAAATGCGCTAAAGCACCAAGTTCATCAAAAACAGTTGCATAAGCGGATAACGCAGTCGGTGCATTAAACACCCCAGCACAGCCACATGATGACTCCTTGCGGCCTTGTGCGTGTGGTGCGGTATCTGTCCCTAAAAAGAAACGATCACTGCCAGAAGCCACGGCTGCGCGTAAAGCATCTTGGTGCACATTGCGTTTAAGAATAGGTAGACAATATAAGTGTGGGCGAATACCACCAACAAGCATATGGTTACGATTAAACATTAAATGTTGTGGTGTTAATGTCGCCGCTAAATATTGATCGCCTTCTAGTACATATTCAGCAGCTTCTTTAGTTGTAATATGCTCAAAAACGATTTTTAACTTTGGAAATGCAGCGCGTAGAGGTTGCATAACGTTTTCAATAAACCGCGCTTCACGATCAAAAATATCAATGTCACTGGTAGTCACTTCGCCGTGAATAAGGAGTGGCATACCCACTTCTTCCATGGCGGCTAACGCAGGGTAAATCTTTTTAATATCAGAAACGCCATGACTTGAATTGGTTGTCGCATTAGCAGGATAAAGTTTACAAGCCGTGAACACACCTTCTGTAAAACCACGGACAATTTCTTTCGCATCAACACCATCAGTCAAATAGCAGGTCATTAGTGGTGTAAATTTATGATCTTCAGGAACGGCTTGTAAAATACGCTCACGATACGCTTTTGCCATATCAACGGTGGTGATAGGTGGGACAAGGTTTGGCATGACAATAGCACGACCAAAAAACTGACTGGTATAAGGAACGACTGTTTTGAGCATTTCACCATCACGAAAGTGAACATGCCA
Organism: Providencia sneebia DSM 19967; assembly: GCF_000314895.2. GTDB lineage: Bacteria > Pseudomonadota > Gammaproteobacteria > Enterobacterales > Enterobacteriaceae > Providencia > Providencia sneebia. Next base: position 1,813,964 of record NZ_CM001773.1, read on the forward strand.
ATCATCAGGGCGACGGATCGTTAAAGTTGTTGCAGTTGTCATGAAACCGGCTCCATAGGGGATAAAATGTAATGAGCAAGAGGCTCAGGCCGGGACGAGATGATAAAACGAATACGAGAAAATAGCTATCTAATTCATGAATATTTTGGTTGATGTTCGAAGTGCAATATAAGGGAATCAAAGAGATAGAACAGAGATATGAAATTTAAGAAGTGGCATTAAGTTGGCTCCTCCAGCTGGACTCGAACCAGCGACATACGGATTAACAGTCCGCCGTTCTACCGACTGAACTATGGAGGAACTCCTTAAAGCGGGGTGAATATTAGCTTCACTGGTTCTAAATGTCAAAGGGGAAATTTCAATAATAGTTCGATTGCCTGTTATATGGACGAATTGTTGCAAGTTTCGTCGAATTTGTTGAAAAAAAAGCAGATTACGGGAGATGGCGATATTTTATTGAGGTTTTTAACAGGGGGAAATTTAGGATAAATAAAATTTTAATGAGAAATAACGCTGAGCAATAGAAGAAGTTTTATGACCCATAGTTGGCGTTTTTAAATAGTTTAATTGGGATTGGTAAGATTACAGGTAGTAAGATCGGGAAAGCAGTGTGAAAGATATGAAAGAAAAAATAAGGTGGTTAGATACAAAAAGCCCGCTATAAAAGCGGGCTTCTTAAATTTGGCTCCTCCAGCTGGACTTGAACCAGCGACATACGGATTAACAGTCCGCCGTTCTACCGACTGAACTATGGAGGAATTGCTTGTTCCTGAGAACGAGGCGAATATTACCGATCTTGATCAGTCTTGTAAAGCATAAATATGAAAAAAATAATTAACCGCTTGTTAAATAAACAAAATGATGGTTATGCAAGCGAATTTATGGCTAAACGTATTATTGATAGAAGTGATATGACAACTGACATTGAATTTTTTAGGGGTGAATTATCTGATTCACTGTAATTTTCACGGATGAATTTATCGATGACATGGAAATAGTGAATACTTGGTAGCTTAGGGCACATAGCAAAAAGCCCGCTATAAAAGCGGGCTTTTCAAATTTGGCTCCTCCAGCTGGACTTGAACCAGCGACATACGGATTAACAGTCCGCCGTTCTACCGACTGAACTATGGAGGAATTGCTTGTTCCTGAGAACGAGGCGAATATTAATGATATTGCCTCGAACTGTCAACGATAAAAATATAAAAAAATCTATTTGCTCAAACTGTGTTCTTAATGATTAAAGTTTATTCTATATTATTGATATTGTGCTTTATTTTGTGGTGAAATCGATGTTTTAACGTGTGAAGAAACTTCAGGATAGGCAATATGGTAAATATCATAAAAAGAGAGCATGCCTTTTTGTGAAATTAATCGCTGAATTTCTTGTTTAATCGGCTCACTGACATCATTAGCATTGAGGATCTTTTGGATAGCAGAGTCTGAAACCAATTCAGTCACAAACCATTCCCCGTTATAGCAGACGCGTAAATCAAGTACGCCAATATCTTCAAATCGATAAACTGGCTTAATATCAAAAAGTAGTACAGCCGCTAGAAGAATAAATAAAGCCGTTAAACCTATCATCCAATATAGACCAAAATAAGGGGCATATAAAACAAGGATTGCTAGAGGCACATAAGCTGCAACCATTCCTACACAAAGATATGGGTGATTGGTGATAAATAAACTATTAAAATAGGGTTTTCCATCTCGTTGTTCACTTTTATTGATGGAATCCAAATCTTCGGTCAGTATTTGCTGAATAATATCCATGATGTGATAGCGCTCTGTAAGATATCTATATTTTAAAGAGTATCATGCAGAAGTTGAATTGTTATATATCAGTTACAAAAAAAATTAAGTGTAATTGTTACGGTGCAAGAGGGTTGAGGATGAAAATAAAGATGTTTAAATATCAAAAAAACATTTAATCTATCAACAAAATGCAATTGTTTATTTAACTTTTCTTCTGTAAAAGTGATGTAATCGAAAAAATGGTGTTTTTTTAAGGCGAATCTATACAAAATGGTTGCTATTATTCTTAACTCATGAGTTAATGAGTATCGGTCTGGTTAGCAGTCCTATTTGATGTATGATTACTAAGTTAGTGTGTTGTAAAGAAGAAAGTTATCTTAGATAGCCTTTGATCATGACGCTGTACCTTGGTTTTTTCCTGATTAAATAGCAGACTCCGGCCAATATATGCCGAAAAGGCAAGTTTTTTTGATGTTATATAGGAAAAGTCAAATGTCTGACAAAATGAAAGGTCAAGTTAAGTGGTTCAACGAGTCTAAAGGCTTCGGTTTCATCACTCCTGCTGATGGTAGCAAAGACGTTTTCGTCCACTTCTCTGCCATTCAAGGCGCTGGTTTTAAAACTCTGGCTGAAGGCCAACAAGTTGAATTCACCATTGAAAATGGTGCTAAAGGTCCAGCAGCAGCTAACGTAACTGCAATCTAAGTTAATTACTTAACTGATTTCTAAAGCCCGTCATTTTTAATGACGGGCTTTTTCATTCCCGCTACACTAGACTTCAGTGAACAATCTTTTTACTGGAGAGCCCACCAAAATGAAAATCAATGATCGCGTATATGTAAAAACGGATGGCCAAGAGCATCGTGAAGGTAAAATTTTACTCATTGAATCTTTCAGTGAGGGTGTAATGTATTTAGTTTCTTTGCCTGATTACCCTGGCGGAATTTGGTTTTTTAATGAAAAAGAGGGTGGGCATGGAACATTTGTCTATCCAATTGAAAATTAGCTCTCATCAAGCGCTATTTGTAATCACATTTTATGTAAAATCACAATTGGAATTCAGTTTATCTACTCAATAAGTTAAGCTGATTTCTGTTTATCACTTAGTCAGTGATTACATCGTACCAAAAATTACTGCTTATCAATGAATGATGAGCAGCCTTAAAGTGGCTTATTTTATTGGCCTGCGAAGTAGATTATTGACACTTTATAATGGTTGAGTAAACCTTTCTCTTAACTTGTATAATCGCTATAATTTCATAATCTAATAGCGGATAGATACCTGCTATGAATAACCATTAATCTACGGCTGCTTTTACTGGGTAATATCTGATTTTAGCTTACTCATTGCATCTAGAGCTTGCTGACAGGCTTTGTCTTGTTGCTCTTGGGGTAATGCAGCTACTTGTTTTTTCCCTTCTTCCAATTGCGCACTTAAGATATCGAGTTGGGTTTTAGTTTTCAAATCAGCTGATGCTTTAGCGATTAAAGCATCGACTTCGGTAAAATAAGTTTTACAGGTTTCAGTTGGATTGGTGGTATTTGATTGTTTTTCGTCATCATTGCAGGCAGTCAGCGATAAAATCAACAAGGCGGCACTGCAAGTTAATATCATTTTTTTCATAATGAGCTTTGGTATCTATAGTTAATTAAACCAGTGTTGTGAGTATATAAGAAATTGGTTTAACATTAAATGTAAGTTAGTTATATACGTAATAATACGTATTTAATTTGTTTTTTTATAAGCTAAATAAGCCTAAATTTTAACAAATCGAGATATATAACTAACAGGTATTGGAAGGTGACTTTTAATTTTTGATTAATTTTACAGAGTAAAGTGATAAATAAGGTAGTATATAAAATACAATGAATATTTTGATATAAAAAATAGAAAATTATAAAAAATAAGTATAAATAACTCATTTTCGTATATGAATGGTATAGAAAAGTAATGAGTATTATAGGTATACTTCATTGATATAGTTGATTATTATCTTATATATTATAAGGGAATAATATAATGTGTTTGATAAGTTAAATATGTAAAAAATCATTTACACATATTTGATGTGGAAATAAGGTGTAATTGTCTAAAAGATTATCAATTATAAAATATATCGATAAATTTTAGTTATGTTGCTTCGCTTAAGTCATATTTAGATTGACTTAATTAATATTGAGCTAGTAACTTGATTTTTAAATTAAATATTAATTGAATAAAGTGAACGTTAACAGTAAAGTCTTTATCAAAATATTAGGTAGAGATAAAGATTTCATAAAGCGTTGCAATAAGTTAACTATACGCATAATTGATAAAAGGTTGGTTTTATAGGTTGACGCTAAGTGAAATTCGTACCAAACTTTAGTCTTCGCAGAAATTCGCCAAAGAGCGATAGACGCGATAGAATAATCTTCACTGATAGAGACTCATTCAAACTTCATTAGTTTGTATGAATATGTTTCTTCAGTGAAAACAAAAAAATTTGATGTATATATGCATCAAAATGCAACATGGCAATAATAAGAATGCTATGTGCATAAGACAGTCTGTAGCGTGTCATACGCGTTACAATTTTAATTTTAGATTACACACAGGGCTTTAAATCATGTCTGCTTCTCTTGTTAAGAAACGGCCTTTGAGTCGTTATATTAAAGACTTTAAACATAGCCAAACTCATTGCGCTCATTGTCATAAAACACTGGATCGTATCTCACTTGTCTTCAATGATAGCATCTTAAATAAAGAAGCTATTGCTGAAATGACAGAATTGGTCGATGAAAGTACATGGCTTGAGCTTCAGAATAAATTTACTGCACTTTGCCGTTTTTGTAGTGAAATCTATTGCAATAGTAATACTGACTTTTTTGACATTATGTCATTTAAACAGTACTTGTTTTTACAGACAGAAATGAGCCATAGCACAGTTCGTGAATATGTTGTTCGTTTACGTCGTCTTGATGAACTTCTTTCTTCTACAAATTTCTCAATGAAAGAGTTCACTACCGACAGAATTAAAGAACAATTAAGTGAGCAAATGACTGAATCTGCATTTAGTAATTACAATATTGCCTTACGTAAATATGAGCAATATTTATACTGGCAGTCAGAAAAAAATTAATAATAATTTATCACTAATAAGTGATGTACTTATTAGTGATAGCTATGAAATAGCTAGAGTTGTTTATAGATATGCAAACAGACTATTTTTAAATTCTCTTGAATATAAAAATTCAGCTATCTGATAATGTTTGATTGTTATTTGTTTATGATGTGGCTATATCATGAGTATAACGAGTTATTTTAGGTGTCTTTTTTTGTTACCTTAGATATTCTGTATACATTGTTATTTTTTTAGGCTCTTTACTGATTGTAATAGAAAGACATTTTAATTTTGTTCATTCTATTAAAAAGAACGCCCTCAGGTTGAAGGCGTTCTTTTTGTTTTATATATCACGTAAAAAAAATATCCAATAATGACTAATGTCTTTCGCCATTATCTGCTGTTTCAGTTAGCATAATTGGATGAGTGTGATTGAAGATCCTTTGTTCCCATAATTCACCTAATTTAAAATCCCATGATAAAGGTTGGATTTTTGTTCTACCAGCATTTGGAGCAAAAGTTAATTCGCTAAAATATAAAGTATTTTCTGACATTAAAAAATCTGCTCTACAATAATCAAAAGGACTGACTAATCGTTGAGCAAGTTTTAACATTTCTTGAAATAAAGGGGGTTCGTCTACAGGCTCTAACATATTTGGATAACCAAATGTCATTGTTTGTAGTTGCCATTGAGTATCATAAATATTGATATATTCAGTACCACATTCAGCAGTATAATCAATTTCGATATACATTGGCTTTCCTGCAAAACAATGTACTCTGCAAGTTTCAGGTACTAATTTTCTATTTTTTGTACCAAATAAGTCGATATATTGCTCACAAATAATCTTCGCTGGAATATTTTTATAATGTCGTTCTCGAGTAATGTAATATAAATTTTTTATAAGATGGAGAGATAATTTTTCTTTTGCTTTATACAAATCGAATTTTGATTTGTTATTACAAATAATACTACTTCCACTATCATGACTGCATTTTAATACAAAACTATTAGGCAACTTATTAATGTCAATTTCATTTATGTTATTGTAAGTGGCTAAAATAGGAACTAAATACTTTTCTCCAATTTTATGTTTTATATATTCTCTAGCAGCTAATTTATCCGCTAGTTGTGTATATAAGGGATTTCTATCATATAACATTCGGAAATTGACTTTTTCATTAAAGCTTTTTGGATCCTTAAAATTAGGAACATAACCTATATTTTTTATAAATTTATTAGTGAGATATAATTTATCATTAATGACTGCTGTGCGTAATTTTTTGAGTAAATATTCGACTTTTTTCATTTGAGTCGTAACCATTCTTTATGTAATTATTAATAGATATTTATTGAATTAAACTATTTGCATGAATTATATTTCTATAAACATAAATGAAGCATCAATAAGCTAGATGTTCCAATGTTTGTTTAGAATATATTTAAGAGACATGAATGGTCATGAATATAATCAAAATGAGAATAACGCAAGCTATAATGGAAATTTGTTTTATTATTGTTTAAGTTTTTTCGAAAATACTTGAGAGTTAATATTGTTTTTTATTTGTTGTGTGATAATTTTATTTAAATGGATTAGGGTATTTAAATGAAATTATGAAAGAGAAAAGGCAGTAATTTACGTTATTGCAGGTATTTTAAGTTAAATTCTTTATTATTCTTGAAACTGTTATGACGCTCCAGCATATCGATTACACTGGAGCGCATAAACAAAGCGAGCTAATTTAGCCTATTGTCATCAAACTTGCGTTACCGCCGGCAGCAGCTGTATTCACGCTTAATGAGCGCTCATGAACTAATCTTTCTAACAAGATATTTGTTTCACCTCGTGCGAAACCTTGTACTGAGATTATTGGGCCTTTACGCTGTGCAACGGCTTCACAGACAATTTTCAGTTGATCGCTATCACCATGATAGATAACTGCTTCTATATTGGTTTTATCGTTTTGCCAATCTTTGGTCATTATAATATTTTTACGCACTTTATCTGGAAGCGCTGTATATAATTTTTGATGCAGCTCATCTTCTACCCACAGCGCTTGGCAGCCACTCGCAAGAACACCTGCTAACTGTACAAGGCAATCTTGTTCATTATCGCTAAGACATAAGATAGTGCCGCGAGGTGATAAGGTGTAACTATTTCTTTCACCTGTAGGGCCTGGCAGTAAGCGTGAAGTTCCGGCTTGTGCATGTAGTGCAAATTTGTCTAACAGATTGCTAGCTATTGGTTGCTCTTGTTTTTCAAACCATTTCGTTAATACGTCGAAAGGTTCTAGCAACGCAGGACGAGCACTTGCATCTAATGGCAGCTCTTTATCTTGCCTTTCAAGAGTATGGCAAACTGCATCATCTGGGCGCTCACTCAATAGTCGGTATAAATAAAGTGGTCCGCCTGCTTTAGGGCCGGTGCCTGATAATCCTTCACCACCAAATGGTTGAACTCCAACCACTGCGCCAACCATATTGCGGTTAACATATAAGTTGCCGACTTTAGCTTTACTGACAACTTGATTGATAGTTTCATCAATTCGCGTATGTACGCCAAGTGTTAAGCCATATCCTGCTGTGTTAATTTGATCAACTAATGTTGGAAGATCTTCACGTTTGAAACGTACAACATGTAATACCGGACCAAAAATTTCTTTTTTCAGCTCACCAACATGATCAAGCTCTATCAGTGTTGGCTTGACATAAGTGCCCGCAATTTGTTCATTGCGATCATCAGCATTATCAAATGCAGCTTGGAAAACACTCTTTCCTTTACTGCGCATTTGCTGAATATGTTGCTCGATATTTTCTTGCGCTTCTTGGTCGATTACCGGACCAATATCTGTTGAAAGATGTTCAGGATTACCCATTCTACACTCTTCCATAGCCCCTTTTAGCATACGGATTGTTCTATCTGCTACATCATCTTGCACGCATAGAATTCGTAAGGCAGAACAACGTTGACCAGCACTGTCAAAAGCAGATGCGACCACATCAGTGACAACTTGTTCTGTCAGCGCTGAAGAATCCACAATCATGGCATTTAAGCCACCTGTTTCTGCAATCAGAGGAGTAGGGCGGCCTTGAGCATCAAGCCTTCCAGCAATATTGCGTTGTAATAACCCAGCAACTTCTGTCGAGCCTGTAAACATCACACCACGCACGCGATTATCACCAACGAGTTTGGCACCAATGGTTTCACCTTTACCCGGCAAAAATTGTAGAACTTCGCGTGGAATGCCCGCTTGATGTAATATTGAAACTGCAATTGCGCCAATCAGTGGGGTTTGTTCTGCTGGTTTAGCGAGAACAGTATTCCCTGCTGCAAGTGCCGCCGCAATTTGACCACTAAAGATTGCCAGCGGGAAGTTCCATGGGCTAATGCACACAATTGGGCCTAAAGGGCGATGTGTATTGTTGTCGAAATCGTCTCTAACTTGGGTTGCATAATAATTTAGAAAATCAACGGCCTCTCTAACTTCGGCTATTGCATTAGCATAGGTTTTCCCGGCTTCACGCACCAACACATCCAGTAAAGGTTGTAACTGTTGCTCCATAATATCTGCAGCACGTAAAAGAATAGCTGCACGTTCTGATGGCGGTGTAGCAAACCAGATTGCGCCAGCATCATTGGCAATATCTAGGGCATGATCAGCTTCTTCTAATGTGGCTTCACGCACATGTCCCACAATATCGGAATGGCATGCTGGATTTTTCACTGGCGTTTCAGGTTGCTGCTCGATTGCCGGAGGTGTTCCACCTAATAACGGTTCCGCTAATTTGTCTTGCATTGCCGCTGTTAATAGGGCACTCGAAAGTGAGGCTAAACGATGTTCATTTGATAAATCTAATCCCATTGAGTTAACGCGTTGTTTCCCGTATAGATCACGTGGTAGTGGGATCTTAGGATGAGGTAAACCGATTTGTCCCTCTGTTTTTGAGAGTTCTAAAACATCTTTAACGGGATCAGCCACTAATTCATCAAGTGGAATAGTGGCATCAGCAATGCGGTTAACGAATGAGGTATTTGCACCATTTTCAAGCAGGCGGCGTACCAAGTAAGCTAACAATGTTTCATGTGTACCTACAGGGGCGTAGATGCGACACGGACGATTTAATTTACCGTCAGCTACTTTCCCAACAACTTGCTCATATAATGGTTCACCCATGCCGTGCAAGCATTGGAACTCATATTGACCTGGATAGTAGTTTTTACCTGCAATTTGGTAGATAGCAGACAATGTATGTGCATTGTGAGTAGCAAATTGTGGGTAAATTAGGTTTGGTACAGATAATAATTTACGGGCACACGCGAGATATGAAACATCAGTGTAAACTTTGCGTGTATAAACGGGGTAACCTTCAAGCCCATCTATTTGTGCACGTTTGATTTCACTATCCCAATAAGCACCTTTTACTAAACGGATCATCAAACGGCGTTTGCTGCGCTCGGCAAGGTCAATAATTGAATCAATAACGAAAGGACAACGTTTTTGATAGGCTTGGATGACAAACCCAATTCCATTCCAACCTGCTAATTGAGGTTCAAAACACAGCTTTTCGAGCAAATCGAGAGAGATTTCTAAGCGATCAGCTTCTTCTGCATCAATATTAATCCCAATATCATATTGATGAGCTTGTAGCACGAGGGAGAGCAATCGGGGATAAAGTTCTTCCATAACGCGCTCATATTGTGCTCGGTTATAGCGAGGGTGTAGAGCTGATAACTTGATAGAAATACCAGGGCCTTCATAAATGCCTCTGCCATTTGACGCTTTACCAATAGCATGAATGGCTTGCTGATAAGAGACCATGTAATCTTGGGCATCTTTTTCAGTTAAAGCAGCTTCACCTAGCATGTCATAAGAATAGCGGAAGCCTTTATCTTCAAGTTTGCGGGCATTGGCTAAGGCTTGGGCAATAGTTTCGCCTGTGACGAATTGTTCTCCCATCAAACGCATGGCCATATCAACGCCTTTACGCACAAGTGGTTCACCACTTTTGCTGAGGATGCGATTTAGAGAAGAGGAGAGTTTGGCTTCATTGTGGGTCGAAACTAACTTGCCTGTGAAGAGTAAACCCCATGTCGCGGCATTGACAAACATTGAGCTACTTTGTCCTAAATGGGATTGCCAGTTTCCTGTGCTTATTTTATCGCGAATTAAAGCATCACGCGTTGCTTTATCTGGGATGCGCAATAATGCTTCAGCAAGGCACATTAATGCGACACCTTCTTGCGAGGAAAGTGAAAATTCTTGTAATAGACCTTGTACTAATCCTGAGCGGCCAATACCATTTTTTTGGTTACGTAGTTTTTCTGCAATTGAATAGGCTAATTTATGCGCGGCATCAGCTTGTTCCGTAGGAAGTTGGGCTTGTTGCAATAGCATTGGGATAGCTTGAGTTTCTGGAATGCGATAAGCAGAGGTAATTGCAGAACGTTTAACTGATTGAGGTAAAATATGTTCAGCGAAATCTAAAAACGGTTGATAATTTGATTCTGCGGGTGATTCTTCTTCAGAGATTTGTTGATCTTTATTTTCTTGTCCTACAGAAATTTCAGGCATAATTTGGTTATTATCAAGCTGTTCAAGATAATTGAAAATGGCTTGTTTGATTAGCCAATGTGGCGTTCGGTCGAGGCGCTGAGCCGCAGCTTTAATACGCTCACGAGTACCTTCATCAAGTCTTACACCCATGGTAGTTGTACTACTCATCCCATTTCCTCTAATAAATAGTTAGCGATAATATTCGGTATATCAAGTTGTGTATTACTGAGGTATTTTTGAACGGATTAAACTTATCTCTTATATACAACTTGTATTAATCTGTGTGTAGAAACAAAAATGTTACACATCAATATCACGATGTTGCAACTTTGTGCAACACAAGCATATCGTCTTTTAAGGAAAGTGTGAAACATATCTTATTTTATGAGCTATTAATTCAGTCAATAAAATAATAAATAAAAAATATCCTTAATATTCATTTTGTTATTTATGTGTTTTCATATTGTAAATATAATTGAACAATTAATTTTCTACACTATTAATTTAACATTTGTGATATATCTATCGGTATTAGAATAAAATTGCGTTAATTTCTTGTTAAATCCCGCTAGTTTTGTATAGCATGTAATCGTAGTCGCTTTTCAGAAAGTGCAACACTGAGTAAACACAACACACAATAAAATAAATGATTAAAATTGGCGTGAATGCAATTTTGTGTA